>JABSPW010000032.1 GCA_013214285.1 Halioglobus sp.
TTCTGCATGCAGGCCCCGGCTACGGTGGCTCTTGTTTCCCCAAGGACACACTCGCCATGATTCGAATGGCCCAGGACCACGGCGCCTCCTCCCGTATTGTCGAATCGGTGGTCTCAGTGAACGCCGAGCAGAAACTCCGCATGGTCACCAAAATAGAGAGGGCGCTGGGGGGCTGCGTTGATGGTCGATCGATAGCAGTACTGGGTCTAACATTTAAGCCCGAAACGGATGATATGCGCGATGCACCCTCTCTAACGATTATACCCGCTCTACTGGAAATGGGCGCCAGGGTGATCGCTCACGACCCCCAGGGCATTGACGAGGCGCGCAAAGAGCTCCCAGAGGCAGTTGAGTACAAAGGCAATGTCGACGAAGCGGTCACAGATACAGATGCAATTGTGCTGATGACAGAGTGGAATGTATACCGAGGACTGAATCTGAAAAAAATGAAAACGCTGATGCGCGGGAATGTATTTGTCGATCTACGCAATGTTTACGAAAAAAACCGGATGATGTCCAGCGGATTTGACTATAGTTGTGTTGGGCGGTAGACCGACGATCCTACTTAGGCAGAGATGCGGAAATGGTATATTGTGCAACGATCGGGGCAATTTGGTATTGCCGAATGCTTAACTGTCAGCGAGTGACAAAGAAACGCCAACCTCCGAGAAACGCTAACTCGAGACAATACTACGCTATTGTGTTAGTGGGTCGCACAGCCTGAAGCAAGGACTACTGCAACATGCAGTACGCACGGAACAAGAGAGCGGCAATCGGCATTAAAACAGTAGCTACGAATAGCGTGCAGCCCCGCTCGCTCTCGTGCGGCGTGCCGGCCAAGGGGCAAAGGAAAAACCTCGGTGAGTAATTTCGCGAAGGCATTTTCTCTCTTTATGGGTGCGTCTTTTATCGGCTCACTGACCCAGATCGCAAAGGGGAAAATCACTGCCGTCACAATCGGAGCAGCGGGAGTTGGTGTACTTAATCAAGTTACCACTGTGTGGAGCCTCTTTGCCGTCATAGCAGGCCTGGGCTTTTACACCGGCATGGTTCGCCACCTTGCTCAAAACTGGAATGACAACAATACAACCAGATTCAGATGCCACATGTCGTCTTCATACCTGTTCCTGCTGTGCTTTGCATTGCTCGTTGCAGCAGCAGGTTGCTTCTCAAGCGCGGCAATTTCTACACTTGTCTTTGCAGATTCAGGGCAACACGCTGGCTACATTTGCCTCGCACTCTTGAGCGTACCTATTTTTGTTATGGGTCAGTTGTACAGGGCGATGCTAAATGCGTCCAAATCTGTTCCATCTCTTGTAAAAGCTCGGATAGGAGCGGACGTAGCAAGTGTGATCGCCCTTGCCATACTCATTTATCCGTTTGGTCTAAAAGGTGCGGTCCTTGGCTACATAGCGCTGCACTTACTATTTCTTCTATTTGGCGCGTTTTATACGAGAAAAACTTTGGGTCCCGAATACTTATTACCTTCACCTGGCCTATTCCAATGGTCAGAAATAAGACTGAATGCTGGATTCGGAGCAAACGGCATGGCAGTGGTAATAACCGGGATTTTGACAACGCTCATCATATCGAGAGCGATTATTGAAGGAGAAGGCCTAGCCGAAAACGGCATCTATACAATGGCACTTAAGGTAGCCACCGTTTATCTTGGCGCCCTATCAGCTTCTGCAGCTGGATATTATCTTCCATCCTTATCGGCAGCCAGGAAGGACGAGGATTTTTTTTAATCGATAGAACTCTGTGTCTGTATATGTACATCATTCCTCCAATTGCTTTAGTCTTGATGGCCGGGGGTGAATTCCTGATGCGCATTCTATTTGTAAATATCCCGTAATTAGCTCCACGCATTACTAGAGATTTCGGCCTCTTTTTGGGCCACCAGATACTCCACCGGAGATAAATCTCCGAGGGCATCATGAGGCCGGTCTTCGTTGTATTTCCTAATCCATGCATTGGTCAGGTCTCGCACTTCAGACAGTGAGCTGAACAGGTACAGATCCAGAATCTCGTCGCGGTAGGTGCGGTTGAATCGCTCAACGTAAGAGTTCTGGGTCGGCTTGCCTGGCTTGATGAAGTCCAGGTGAACACCGTGATCCTCCGCCCAGCCTGCCAGGGCGATGGAGATGAACTCCGGTCCGTTGTCGCAGCGCAGCTTATCTGGGTATCCCCGCTGTTCTGCAATCCTGTCCAGTACTCTGATGACACGAGGTGCCGGCAGATTCAGGTCAACCTCGATCGCCAGCGCCTCTCGATTGAAGTCCTCCAGTACGTTGAATGTCCGGAAGCGGCGGCCATCTCGCAGGGTGTCGCTCATGAAGTCGACGGACCAGCACTGATTCATGCCAATGGGAACTGCCAGGGGCTCAGGGTTACGCGTAGGCAGCCTACGTTTGCCCTTGCGGCGCTTATTGAGCTTCAGCAGGCAGTAAAGCCGGTGTACACGCTTGTGGTTCCAGGGCTGGCCGCGCCGTCTCAGCGTTTTGAAGATCTTCGGGAATCCCCAGCCCGGGTTCTCCTCGACAACATCCTGGATTGCCTCGATGACAGGCAAATCCTTCGTCGTATCGGGCCGGTAGCGGTACACAGAGCGGCTGAGATTCAGAATCTGGCAGGCTGATCTCAGGCTCAGACCCTGGTCACGGGCGTAGTCCACGAGCTCGCGCTTCGCTGCCGGCCTTAGAGCTTTTTTTCCACGATGTCCTTGAGGACCTCGTGCTTCAGGCTGAGATCGGCAAACATCCGCTTTAGCTGCTGGTTCTCTTCCTCAAGCTCCTTGAGTCGCTTGATATCGGAGACCTCCATGCCACCGTACTTGGCCTTCCAGTTGTAGTACGTCGCGTCTGAGATGCCGTGTTCACGACATACCTCAACCACGGTTCGACCGCCTTCGACTTCCTTCAGCACCCTGACAATTTGGGATTCTGTAAATCGGGATTTACGCATTGTCGTTCTCCTTGCCTCATTGAGTATGGCCGAGAACTCCAGATTTGCGCGGGACTATTTCAAGGGATACTTACAATGGCACTTCGTCAAGGCTATTGGTAGACGACTGAAAGCCCTCTCTCATTACAAAGACTATGACATCATTTACATGCAACGGGAGTTGCTTCCGTTCGTTCCTTTATGGATTGAACGCTATCTTAAAAATCGAGGTGCAGTCCTTTTCTTTGACTACGATGACGCGCTTTTTATCGGTAAATCGAGCCGGTTCAATCCCATAGCAAACTGCTTTAGAAATCCTCAAAGGACGTATGATATCTTCAAAATCGTCGACTGCGTGGTGGCAGGAAATAGCTGGTTGCGAGACAAGGCTGTTAACCAGGGCGCCAGAGCTGTAACGCTAGAAGTAGCTGAGGATACTGATCGCATACCAATGCATGCACAACACAGCAACGCGTCGGGAGTGACTGTAGGCTGGTTAGGATCCACGTCAACCGTCAAATATCTTCATCTGATCGCGCCCGCAATTAGGCGATTAGCCATAGAGCGTCCGCACGTTTCGTTTGAATTGGTAGGCGGCGGTGATTTCGCGATGGATGGCGTTTCGTGGGAGGTATTTGGATGGTCACTGGAAGCAGAGTTACAAGCACTTTCTCGCTTCGACATAGGCCTCATGCCTCTACCTTATGAAGAGTGGTCGAAAGGAAAATCAGGCGGAAAGGCTCGCACCTATATGGCCGCTGGCGTGGTACCTGTCTGTACAGCCATCGGCTACAACTGCGAATTGATTGAACATGGAGGCACCGGCTTTTTGTGCACCACTCAAAAAGAGTGGTACTCATGCTTGATCACATTGATAGATCATCCTGAAATTCGACAAAATGTAGCGATAAAGGCACGAAAAAAAATCGTTTCCGAATTTTCTGTAGCGAGTCAAGCCGAGAAACTGCACACTCTATTTTTGGAAGCAATCGGGGAAAAACCGGCTCAAGGACTTAAGTGACGCGCAAGCCCATAGCATGATTACGTATTTGAGCATCTACTTGTCACTGGCATTTTTGGGTCTAATCAATGCTACGCAACGCCAAAAGCGGATAATCTTCGTCTTTTTATATTTCTTTCTCGTTCTATTTGTGGGCACTCGATTTGAGACGGGTTGCGATTTTCAGACCTATGCCAACAGGTTTAGATTACTACCGTCAGGTCAAGACGCCCTGTCGTTCAGTGCAGAACCAGGCTATTTTTTGTTTACTTTTCTGGTAAAAAAATCTGGCCTTGACTTCATTTGGATCAATATATTCGGTGCGGCGATATTTTTTACTATTTTTTGAAGTTCGCTCGGAATCATTCTCGAGCACTGCTACTAATCGCTCTGATGTTTCCTATTCTAGGCATTCAATTGTCAATGTCAGGTTTACGTCAAGCGCTCGCCGTGGCGTTTTTGATGGGCGGTTTGGACGCGTTCATAAATGGGAAGCGTATTAAAGTTGCTCTCTATATTCTCATCGGATCTACATTCCATCAGTCAGCCATTATCTTGTTACCTATTGCATTCATGGTGGGTCAAACGTTCTCCATAGCACGGGTACTCGCATGTATCGCTGCTCTGTTACCAGCGGCAATTTACCTACTGTCTGACAGGGCTGCAGTCTATCATGATCGCTATATTAATGAGATATATGGGGAAATGAGCTCCGCCGGAGCAATCTATCGGCTGGGCTTGTTGGTTATTACCGCCATTCTGTTTGAAATCTATCGAAATCGGATGGCCTTTATGTACCCAAAGGAATACAACCTGATGAGGATATTTTCGCTGGTAAGTTTTTCCCTGATTCCAATTTTATTCGTGAATTCCGTGGCTCTCCATAGACTGATTTACTATGTTGTTCCAATGCAAGCCTACATACTAGCGGCATTGCCTGGAGTCATTTTTGCAAATAGGCGAGATTCTCGACTTGCCCAGACTGGACCACTAGCTCTTTATGCTGCCTACATCATGGTGTGGTTTTCCCTTTCTCACCATGCGAATGTCTGTTACGTACCCTATGAAAACTACCTTTTCTGATCTGCCCCATGCGGTCGTCCTGGGCCTTTCACCCACAGGCCTCTATACGGCACGCGAACTCGGTCGGGCAGGTATCCCCGTGCTAGGTGTGGATAGGGCGTTTGATTGCGGCAGCTTGTCTAAATTCTTTCAACAGAGCGATGGCATATGGTACGTCTCGGATACCGAAATGCTTGTGAGTAAGCTACTTACGTTCGCTTCCCGTTATGAAACCAAACCAATAGTCATACCGACTAACGACCACTATGTTGAATTTATTATTGATAAGTATATTGACCTGTCTGATCACTTCCATATTTCTAAATCCTATGCAGATTTAGCAGGTAAACTATTGGACAAGCTCGCCTTTCATTCCCTGTGCATACAGCACGGCGTTGACGCACCGCGGGTCTGGAGACTGACAGACCCAGCAGGCCTCAATGTCATACTTGACGACATCACCTTTCCCTGCATTGTTAAACCTTGTTTTATTCACATAGCCAGACCCTACATGCAAGGAAAAAAAGTGTTCATCGCGGCAAATCACCAGCAACTACAGAGGATTGTTGAGAATCTACCCGTTGAAACGGGCCGTTGGCTCGTGCAGGAAATCATTCCTGGCGAAGAATCTCGCATCACACTACTAGCAGGCTATGCGGGCAAATCAGCGTCAGCCAACGAGATGTTCACGGCCAGAAAACTACGCCAATTTCCTCCGGGGTTTGGTTCGGCTTCTTGTGTAATCAGTCAGAACTGCGAAGAGACGAAGGAAATTACCTCCCAGTTCATTGACGCCATCGGTTTCAACGGTGTTTATGGCGCTGAATTTAAGAGAGACCCCCGTGACGGGAGACTAAAAATAGTAGAGGTCAACCCCAGGCCCACATTGTGGTTCCACGCCAGCCATGTTGCGGGCAGTCGAATTGTCGAGCATGCATTTTTCGATCTATCCAACCTACCCCTTCCCCCCAAGAGAAAGCAAAAAGAAGGCGTGCTGTGGCGATATGCAGTCAAGGATACCGCCGCCGCATTGTTTTATAAAACACACCGAGAACGGTTCGTTTTACCTGCTCCCAATATGACGATCGATGGCCCAGTCACGAAGAGGTGCTGGCCTGTGTTCAGCGTCACCGATCCACTACCCTGGCTGGCAGAGCTCTATGTTTATGTGAAAAAGTATATAAGGCGGCTGCCCTGGAGACTTTAATTGTCAATGCGGATGATTTTGGTTTAGCCACCAGTGTCAATGATGCCATCATAGATACGTTTAATGGCGGAATAGTGACAAGCACAACACTGATCACGAACGCCGAGGCCACTAAAGACGCTATCAAGAAAGCCAAAGAGCACCCCAAACTTGGCGTCGGGTTGCACTTCAATATTACCTTGGGAAGGCCCGTTTCAGACACGCACAAAGTGCGGAGCCTGGTAGACAAAAATGGAGTATTCTTGTCGAGAGATTTTATGGCTCTTAAACTCCTCCTAGGCCTCATCCCGGCAAGCGATTTGACTAGCGAGTTGCTAGCGCAATATGAATATATGGTTTCTCATGGACTACACCCTACACATATTGACAGTCATCAACATATCCATGCAATGCCCCTGTGCTTTGACGTGATAGCCTCACTGTGCAAAGAGAAGGGTATTCCAATCAGAATGCCATGGCCTCTCGGCCTTAAAGGCATCAGAGTGCCGTTCAATAGATGGATCAGGCAATCTGTTCTCTCGCGCTTATTATCTCGTAACGAAAACGCCTGGACAGGAGAGGTGCTTTGGAATGCCGGCTTGGGCAGCATATTCGACTTGGGCATAGTCCCGACAAGATTAAGTGTCAGCCACTACAGGAAATTGCTTTGCGCGGCGCCTCACGGTCCTTTCGAGCTGATGGTGCATCCGGCCAGGCGTGCAGATCAGTTAGTGGGCAAAACCCGGATTGGCGACATCAGTGTGATGGAGTGGCAATTTCTTATGTCAGGCGACCTTCATGCAGTGATTTCAGAACTCAACTTCATTTTGGGCGACTATAGAAATCTGTGACACGCCAGACATCGCTGCAACATATCGGAGAATCCGGCCATGAATATTATGCAATGAAGACGGTTACGCTGTCAGCGAACACGTCCTGGTATTTATTCAATTTCCGTGCATCCACAATACGGCGACTGATCAGAGACGGCTATCATGTAGTCTGCCTATCGCCTTTCGATAACTATAGCGACAAATTGGTTCATCAATTAGGTGCCAAATGGCTGCCACTCCCCATGGACAATATGGGCAACAACCCAGCAAAGGATTTGAGTCTAGTCTTCAGGCTCTGGAGATACTATCAGCGATTACAACCAGTTGCCGCCCTACATTTCACAATAAAGAACAACATTTATGGCACCTGGGCAGCGAAGCTAGCGCGAGTACCCGCGGTCAACAATATTTCTGGCCTGGGCACAGCCTTCATTCGCAGCGGTATGGTATTGGCAATCGTTCGGCTACTGTACAAAAGCAGTCAACCGCTGGCTTTTCGGGTGTTCTGCCAGAATCAGGAGGACTTTAGCCAACTGGTCAATAGTAGGCTGGTGGCAAGGGGCCGTCTGGAACTATTGCCCGGCTCTGGCGTTGATCTGGTTCGTTTTCATCCGTCTCTTCGTAGAGAGCAAATAGGTCCGTTGCGTTTCCTTTACGCTGGCAGAATGCTTCGCGACAAGGGCATCAACGAGCTAATCGATGCGGTCAACGCAATTAACGCTAATGGCTTGCAATGTAAACTCTGGCTTTGCGGCTTCTCTGACGTCGAGAATGTATCTTCCATCTCTCAACGAACACTTGCTTGTTGGTCGAAGACACCCGGAATCGAATGGCTGGGGCCCAGTGATTCGATAGAAGAGATTTACAGTCAGGTAGATTGCGTCGTTCTTCCGTCCTATCGGGAGGGCATGCCCAAGAGTCTACTGGAGGCTGGCGCTATGGGCTTGCCTGTTATTACAACAAATGTTCCGGGTTGTCGCAGTGTAGTTGAGGATGGAGTCAACGGCCTGCTATGTGAGGCGAGAAATAGTAGTGCTCTGCGTCAGGCTATGCAGCGGATGCTGGAAATGACACGCGAGGAAAGGCAAAACATGGGCAAAGAGGGACGGCTATTAATAGCACGCAAGTATGACGAACAACGCGTGGTAGAAGCCACCATTGACGCTGTTGCAGCGGCTGCGAGTGCGCATTGAGTAGCCCCTATATCGCGCTCAGACTATTCTTTTCAAGAAAGCTTTCTGGACACATAGGTCCGCAGTTTAGCAGGATTATGCACCAGCGTTTGGGTCAGATGCACGATCCTCGCGTAGGCATAGAATAACTTTGCAGCACGCGGATATTCATAGCGTTTTTGCATCACCAGAACGTATCTTGAAACATCTATAGGTTCTACACGAGTGTGTTTTAGGCGCAGACCCAGCAACTCTGCAACCAGAGCAGAAAACAAGCTGAAGCTGCTACCGCATTGGCTCACTAGCAGGCCGTGATCGATATCCGATCCTGATGCGAGCAACAGGTCGGCAAAGTCACAAGCCTCGCGGATGGGAAAGCTTCGACGCAGTACATGTCCATCATGCACGAACTTGCCAAGAACGAGATGGATAAGGTGGCACTCTGTCGAGGGCACCTGGAAGGAGACCCCACGGCTATCAATGTGCCGGGCACCGTCAAACAGCAGTGCCAAAGCATTGTTGCGCTGAAATCGAGCCGGAAGATAGTGTCGATGCAGTTCCACCGTAGCAGCATAACCCGGTTTGACCAGTGGTAGCAGATGATGATGAGCATCACGACGCAACTTAGAGAAAACACCGTCGCCCGACTCGACAGGTATCGGCACTAGCCCGCCTGCAAATTCACAGAAGTTGTAACCGTCGGCGAGAAAGACTTCGGCCGCCGCTTCCAGTTCATCAGGACGGACAATCAGATCAATATCAACTTGTTTTCGAAAGCCGATATTGTGGGTCATCGGCACCAGCAAAAACGCAGTACCCTTCAAGAAAAGAGGCGATATACCGGCCCGATTGAGCTGGCGGCTAATTTTTATCGCCTGCGCAGAAATCTGCATATTGCGTTTGGAATTATCGATCAGGGCTCTCGTGAGTAGGTCAGCGGTCCCCTCTCCCAATACCTCACTACTCGCGTTTTTTTCCGCACATCGCACTGCAAGGGCGGGCAAAAGGTCCTCGCTTTGCGCCACCTGACAAAGCGGCGATAACAAATCCCTCTCCAGACACCCCATGAGTGCCGAATCATCTTGCCCGCCAACCACTCTACAAAGAGCGCGGAAAGCAATCCACCTCTCCGCTTGACGACCATTCATTGAACGGCTGCGACAGTGCCTGAACCTTCAGCTCTGCCCGTAACCATAATAATCACCAGAGTGATGGGCCTGGCTATAGCCATAAACACCATGCTTTCTTGGATCAAGCTTGTTTAGCACCACACCCGTTATGGGCAGGTTGCTGTACCTGATCGTATTGATATTCTTTAGAACCAGCGAGTAGGGTGTCGTATCCGCCATCACCACGTAGACCAACGAATCGGCCATTGTAGCAAGGATCAACGCATCACTAACGGCATTGATCGGCGCTGAATCGATAATGACCCGGTCGTAGCGCTCTGAAAGATCAAGCACAAGAGTCTTGAATTGCACCTTCGACATCATCTCCAAGGGGTTGGGTGGCATAGTTCCGACGGGCAGGACATCGAAGCCACTTTCCGATTTGTAAATACAATCTTTCAGCTTTTCGCTCTGTGCTAACAGATCACTTAATCCTGGTGCACCACCTGACAAATCGAATGCGGCAGCCACTGAGGGTCTTCTCAAGTCGGCATCGATCAGCAACACACCCTCCATTTGCGCCAGCGCTGCCGCGAGGTTAATCGCTACGGTGCTTTTCCCCTCGCCCGGTGTGGTTGAGGTCACTACAGTAATCTTGTGCGGCTTTTCCATTCCGGACAGAATAAGACCCGTGCGAATACTGCGTACCGCTTCGGCAAAACCCGATTGCACATCATCCAGATACCCGAGATAAGGCCCCTTATGACCCTTTTTCGTCTTGATATCGGGCAACGAGCCCAGAACAGGTGTATCCAGCTTATCCAACACATCTTCGGTCGATTTCAGGGTGTTATCCAAGAAATCTCTCAGTATTACCAACCCAACACCCAGCCCGCCCGCAAGCAAGAATGCAATCAGCACGATACGCTTTTTGTCCGGTCTTATCGGCGTGATGGGGGGCGCCGCCTTTTCCACAACTCTTGCAAGCGGCGTCTGAAAACCGATTGTCTCGGTTGTTTCTCTGGCTCGGTTGAAGAACAGTTCGTACAAACGCCGGTCAGTTTCGACCTTCTGCTCTAACTCCTGAAGCCGAAATTCCTTGCGATTCAGGCTTGCCACATCACTCCTGGCAACCGCCAATTGCGCACTCAGGTTCTCTTCGTTACGCTGCGCTACGCGGTACTCATTCTCAATACCTGCAGCAACCTGCAGAACTTGCCGTTTGAGTTCCACCTCGACACTCTCCACGCGCGCATTTGCGGCCATCATTTTGGGGTGTTCCGGACCATAGCGACGGGCCAGGTTGGTCACCTCCTGCTGCGCGTCGGTATGAGATTGGGCCATATGCTGCACTAGTGGGTGTTGCAATACGGCGGGCATGCTCATCAATTGCACTACCGAATAATTAGCCACACCTCCCAGTTCACGCAGAATGCTCTCAGATCCAATCCTGACTCGTCGCGCCTCATGCAGCCGCGACGTCAGCTCATTCAACTCCTGAGCGCTCAGCGCCTGACCACCCTCCACATCCAGGATATCTTCTGTATCGCGAAATTCCTGTAATGCCTGTTGCGAGATGTCCAGATTGGCCTTGAGGTCATCTAACCGACTGGAGAGCCAATCCCCCGCTTCGCGCGTCGACTGCAGCTTGGCGTCCATCTGACTGCGAATAAATACCTGCGCTAGGGTATTGACTATCTGCGCTGCCAACTGGCGATCAGTCGATTCATAACTGACCACAACCAATTGCGTAAACTGCACCGGCTCAACTGTAAGGCCGGCCATAAGGCGATTAATAACAGCCGCTCTGCGCCGTTCTTCCACATCAGCTGCAGTGGGTTGGTTGTCCCCCACCATTGAAAACAGACCTGAAAACCAAGCAAGAATATTCAGGCCCTGGTCGGCATCAGATTCACCGACTTGCGGCAGCGCAAATTTTGGGTGATGCCAAAGGTCCAATTCATCTGCCACTGTTTCAGCGATGTCTCGGTTCTTGATGATTTCAAACTGGGTAAGAAAGTACTCCCTCATCCTTGAGGGCATCCCATACACCTCTTCGATAGAAACCATCTTGGCCTCCTGGGATTCGATCATGATCGTAGTGCTAGCGCGATAAACCGGGGCTATTCTCATCGCCCACAGTCCCGCGCTCATACTGACGACGATACACAGGCCCAGGATACTGCGCCAATTTTTCCAGACGACACCCCACAGCCGCCGAACATCTATCGCAGGATCAGGTAGCGAAATGCGATCGGTGGCAATAGACTGTACCTGCATACTTTAATCCTGCGTGGCTTTTGAAGCCTCGGGCTAAAAAAAGCTTTGTTCGATATTAACAACGTCGCCTGGGCGAATACGGGAGGTCAGTGCTGCCGGTCGACGCACCTCACCAGTCTCCTCAAGGCTGTCATCAGAGACAATATAGAACTTGCTCTTTGATGCACGAGACGTGAACCCGCCGGCCAGCGACACTGCCTTCTCTACTGTCAAACCGGGCTTGAACGCATATTCTCCAGGGTTGTTAACCTCCCCCCGCACAAAAAAGGGCCGATACTCCTTGATCGACACATTTACACGCGGGTTAATCAGGAACCGGCCGCGCAGCCCCTCAGTGATTTCCGACTCCAATTGGCGCAACGTCATACCACTCACCTTGAGCTCACCCAAAAGAGGGTAGGAGATCGAACCCGTATCATCCAGGACGGCACTGAGATTAAGATCCGGCTCCTCGAAGACCGTGATCTGCACATGGTCACCGGTATTGAGGGTGTAAGAGGCGCTGCCCGCATTGCCCTGTGCAAGCGAGGCCATGGGCACCGCAATGAGGAACATGAGCTGCAAAAAGTGGCGAAATAAGTGAGGCATCAGGGCTGCTTGGCTTTGTCTCGAGGCGAACGAAACCCCAGGGTCGCGCATCAGATCTAGCGCAAAGCTGAAGTGTAACCACATATCCAACTTTTTTCAGCCCGGTTGAGCAACTCAGCAGGCCACGATTACCCACCGAAGTATCTCATCAGCGCAGTCCATACCTGCTCAAGACAGTCGTACCTCCTGGGATAGTGGAGCAATTGCAGTCGTAAGCCCTTACCTTCGTCGAGTAATCTACCGGCCTGTAAGAAGTTTCGGCGCATGGTATCAGTATCTGCCGGATCCAGATTAAACGCACTACTCACAACAGCCATCAATGCGGTTGTACCCGGTGCAGCCTCAATGCGCACGGTGTCTGCAACACCCCCCTGCGCAGGTGGCGCAAGCAGAAACAGGGCATCCAACTTGCGCGGCTCCGACTGCCGAGCGTCTTGATCCAGCATCCGTAACTGCTGTTTTCCCGAACTGTCAGGGACCGGCACAGAAACCTGTCGGGGATCCACCAAAGCGCGCTGCGCATCGAGGGAGAGACGGATGGTTGGCACTCCACCGCTAATACCTATTCGCTCTCCCTCAAAGCACACATGGACACAATCATCATCGACAATCTCTGCGCCCTGGCGATAGCAATAGGTCGCCAGGGTGGATTTGCCACGCCCCGTATCACCAAGAAACGCTACAGTGTTGCCACTGGGCAATGTGACCGCGCTCGCGTGCAGCAGGAATTCACCACTGTGCCCGAGCGCCCGCGGGAGCACCTGACGCAGTAACAGGTCACGAACCACCTTCTCATCACCGGGCAGACAGCTGAGAAGCCCGTCCGACGTTATGAGAAACCGCGCACGGCCGGGAAATGAAAGCAGGTAATCCTCACCCCTGCGAGCGCTGCTACAAATCGGCGCTAGACCGCGCCGACGCCAATCATGTTGGACGACAAAGTGCTCCAGATCGAGCTGGCCACATTCGACCTTTCTCACCGTGATACGCGGCGTCTCATCTGATGAGCGTCGCAGTTCGGGCAAGGGGAAGAAACTGCGCACACAGAACCCGAAAATCGCGTAATGCTGCCCACGCTGGCGGGCACTAACGGGTGTCCTCACACCTATCTCCTGCGCCAATTGTGTGACGCCCTACGATGAAAAACCGGCTGTTTAGGGTACAATACACCCCAGGTCGACCAGCGTGCATCCATTAGAGACGTTTGGCGATAAGGCCTTTGCCTTTTTTTCATCGGCTCTTGTCGCCAGACCGTGGTCGCGATTCTATCGCCAGAACCGCAGCGCGCTGTACGGTGTTTTAGGCGAGCACGGCACGGAGCGAGGACACCCGAACATTACCATGGATGTTAATAACACACCGCAAGCGCCGTCTCGGCCAAGCCAGCAGCCTGGGCTCAACCGGCGCAGCTTTGTCAGGCGAACGGGCAGGGCGCTGTATATCGCGCCGGCGCTGACGCTGCTCGGCTCCGCGCCTGCCGTTGCGCAATTACCCAGCGGATGCCCGCCACCGGCACCCGGAGAACCCCCAGGACCCTGTACTTAAGAGCGACACAGGAGCAAGGCCATATGACAATGCGTGTCCTCTCGCAGCACAATACGCCTGGGGCAGCCATGGGCACCGGGATTGCCCACACCGCGCGTGCCGTGCGGGTGAAAATTGCGTTTTTATGCAGGGACGCACATGCGCGGCACGCGCGCACGCGCAAGCTGCGCTCCTGGTTGGCCACACTGGTACTTCTTTCAGCGCAGACACTGGCCCCGCAAACGCTCGCACAATGCGGTCCACCTTTGACCCTGGCACCCGACCAGTGGGCCATGGTTGGCGTCCCCTGCGCACCGGACCCCGGGGCGAATACTATTGGCGCTGTGTTCGGCCCTAGCACCGGCCTGGGCGCCGCCAACTACGGTATCACCTGGATCATGTACCGCCGCGTCTACGACGCCGCTGGCGATGCTTATACGCCGGTCGCAGTGACCGATACTGTTGCCGCCGGCGATGCCTTCTGGCTTTACCCTGATGATCCGACGACTGTGGATTTTTCTCTTGTCAGCCCCCCTCCTACAGCTACCCCCGGGATACCCTGGACAGGGGAGCCGCCAGCGTTTAGTGGCTTCCCTTTTGCACCCGTACTCGAAACCGCTGCCAACAGTCCGCGCTTTCTGTTGTTCGAAAACCCCTACGAAGATACGGTGACCTATGCGAGCTTTCGTTGGACTGGGAGCTTTTTTTTCATTTTCCCTTTCAATGTCGATACCCTTGAAGCCGCTAATGGCGGTGTCGTTACCGGGACAGCACACTATTGGAATGGCAGCAGCTATGATGCGCGCGCTTTCAACGACCCGGTGGACCCGGCCACCTTCGTCCCCAAGCAGGGTGCCTGGCTAGAGTTCCTGTCGGTGTCCCCGTTTATCTTCAACCTGACGGCATGGGTCGTCGACCCGACACCCTAGCCTTTGGCTGAGAGCAAACCACCATTATGAACATGACTCGCCTCTGCACTGCCCTCACCACCACCCTGCTGCTGTGCGCTGCCCCACTGTCTGCACGGGAGCTTGAAGAGGGCGAATGGTATCTGCGGCTGATACTCAGCGCCGCCGTCGAGGGCCTGGAGGATCGCGGAAATACTCTGGGCCAATTGCGTGACGCGGAGCCAGAATTCGATCGCTACGATCTGCATGAACTGGGCCAGCCTTTCGCAGGCGACTACCTCAGTGTGGTCTTTCACCGCCCAGATTGGGCAGTGACCTTGGAAACACAGGTATCGAGCTGGGCAACAGGGGCGCCTGCAACGGACGTCAATGTGATCGAGATGGATTGGATAGACTTCAACACGGACTACCACCCTGTCTCTTTCATCGATCCTATCCCGGGCTGCGGCATACAGGCTGGCGAAGAACCCGGCGACGATTGGACCTTCGAGGTACGCAGCAACGACACCGGGCGACAACTCAGCCTGACATGGGAGGGCAGCGCGGACGCCGCTCTGGAAAGAATGGTGCTGGTTGACCTGCAGGAAAACATTACCATACCCGCGGTCATTGATGGCGTGGTACAGGCTTACACCTTCGGTATGAATGGCGCCGTGCGCACCTTCGCATGGCGATTGCTCAGCGACGAGGATTACGCGACGCTCAACAGCGGACGCAGCCGTGCCGCGCCTGCGGCTCTCAGGTCCAGCGCTGCCCCTGCTGCGCTCGGAACCTCTCACACCCGCGCAGACATACCCAGCACCCAGGGCAGTGGCTGGCTTCCGATGGGCTGGAGCCCCCACCGTGCGGGCTTCGATCAAGCCGTTCCCGACGGCTTGCCGGACAACCCGCTGGCCCATTGACCATCCGCCCCGTTAGATCGACGTGCCGATGCGATGCATCAACGGCACGGGTTACTAAAGGCTGAGATCCACCCCGAAAATCACGGTATTGTCCTCGTAGCTAAACGAGTCGACATTGGAATCCTTTTTATCATAACGGTATTCCGCAAAGAAGTTCGCCCACCGTCGAAACTGGTAGCCACCCCTGACGAAGCCATTGTAAAGATCATCATCCCGATTATTGATGGAATCCTCGTACTTATCCCGAGCATAATAGCCACCAAACATGGAATACACGCGATCGGACCAATGATGGGTCCATGTCACCCTGACGTTGCTCGTATTGACGAAATTCCCTTCCTGGGTGGTCTCCTGGGGTATGCGCTGAGTTGTCACAACCACTGTATCCTGCGCCCTTGGCTGCATTATAAGCTCCACACTCCAGCTGAGACCATCCCAGTTGTCCCGCTCAGAGGTGTCGAAATTTTTATCGACATAGCCAATCTTGCCAGTACTGGTGGCCTTGGACGTCATTTCCCATGTGGCACCCACCATCAGGAAGTTCTCGTCGCTGTCCAGCGGTGGCGCATTCTGAAAAGGATTGGGGTAGTTGATTGCCTTGTGAACATAACCTGCCAGCAGATCCGTCTTTGGCGCGATGGGGTAGAAGAAGGTCGCGTCCAACGTGACCTCGTCCCGATCCCGTGTGCGAGTGAACTCCCTGAAGTTCTGATATTGCCGATCCATATACCCCGCACCAAGCACTAATCGGCCAATGCCGGCATTCGAACCCAACTGCAGCGAACCCTGCACATCGATCTGGTCGTACTCGATGTTCCGGTTAATCAGCTCGCCGATAACACCCTCCGTAAGGCCCGTGCCACGCGCCTCATGCAGGGCCGCCCAGCTTGCATAGAGCTCCGCAACGTAACGCTCCGAAAACTCCATATGCGCTCGACCTGCGAACGTGTTATCGAAATAATCGTTGTCGTCGCGGCTGCTACTCTCCTGGTACCAGCCGGCCTCGCCCTTGTAGATCAGCTCGTAAAGGTTATTACGATCCTGCGCAGCAGCACTCAGCGATGGACGCGCGAGAAAAATCCAACTGCCGGTTGTGTCATTCTCTTGCAGGTATATGTTGTCGCGGTACTTGGTGTCCAGGCCAAGTAAGGGTGTCACCTGAAACGGCCCGGCAGGAATAGACGCGGGATCAATATCAGCGCCCACGGCCTGCAGTTGTGCACAAAAAATTAATGCCGCAGCACCACAGATGAAGAGCGCGAGCGTTCGCCGCTTCGAGCTGGAGTCCCTGTTAGCCATGGACGACGTCCTTTATAGCGCTCTTATTGCAATGCTGCATCGACAGGGCAAGCCCGCTGCTTCGCCCCGACTTGCGACGGCTGGCAGGCTGTCCACACGTCGGCAGCGACCGTCTATTCCATGATCCAGGGCTACTCACTGTGAGCATAAGCCTATGATATTCTAACGCATTTTCACTCAAATGATAGATAATCATAAGCGATAATAGTGAGAGGTTATAACCGGGTCATGCCCCAAGCTTCCGCTGCCCCTGTGCATTGGGCGAGCACCGCCCTGTTTAACTATTTCCTTGCCGTGCTGGTCTGGGCCCCCTTGCCCCTCGCCAGCAATCGCGATTGGTCCACCATCCTCCTGGCCTGCCTGCTTCTTGCGGGCCTGGTTGTCGCGGCCGCTCTGTTGGCACTCGGCCATCTTCGTATTAACCCCAGGCTGCGCAGGGCATGGCCCGCGCTTGCCGCATTGGCAGGCGCCCAGGCCTGGGTCGGCATGCAGCTCTTTCTCGGCATAAGCCTGGCACCAGGGGCCACGGCACTGGCACTGCTGCTGGGTCTGGGTCTAACATCGGCGTTCCTACTGGTCCTGCTGTTGGTGGACTCGCGACATCGCATCCACACCCTCACTGCAGTGATGGTTGCGTGTGGTGTTTTCCAGGCTTTTTTCGCCAGTGCCGCCATGCTGGGCGACCTACAACAAATCGCGTTTCTAGACAAACAGTTCAGTCGCTCCAGAGCCACCGGTACCTTCGTGAACCGCAATCACCTGGCGGGTTTCCTCGAAATGAATCTGGCAGTCGGCATCGGTATGCTCGTGACGCAGCTGCACCGTTATCCGGCAACAAGCGGACGGGAATTCATGCGCCGTGCCATCAATACACTATTAAGCCGCAAGTTCCGATTGCGCCTGTATCTGGTGATCATGGTTATCGGCTTGGTACTGACGCGTTCTCGCATGGGTAATAGCGCATTTTTTTCCAGTTTGTTGGTGTGTGGTGTCCTTGGCATGGTGTTACAGGGGCGCGTGACGCGCAGTCTGGTGCTATTTTTTGTCAGTCTGCTGCTGATCGACTTGTACATTGTGGGTAATTGGTTCGGTATCGACGAAGTGATCGAGCGACTGCAGGCGACATCACTGGCGAACGAGAAGCGGGACGAGGTGGCAAGAGACAGTCTCGTCATGTGGCGCGATCACTTTTGGTGCGGAACTGGAGCAGACACCTTTTATCAGGCCTATGTCCACGGTGGCTATATGGCGCCGGATTCACTCCAATACCATCACGCTCACAACGACTACCTAGAAATCGGCAGCGGTTTCGGTTTTATCGGTTTTTCTCTCCTGGGGTTCACGGTAATCACTAGCCTGTGGCAGGCTATAAGAGCCCAACAGAGCAAATCTCGTCTGCAACAGGGCCTGGGCCTTGGTTGCCTGATGGGTATTACGAGCCTGTTGATCCACAGCTTTACCGATTTCAACCTGCACATCCCTGTGAACAGCCTCTGGTTCTCCCTGTTACTGGCCCTCGCCTGGGTCGCAAATGTCCAAAGTTTTCCTGCTCATTCGAATGGTTAGGGCCTTGGTATTTCTTGCATTGGCATACGTGTGCGAATATGCTGGCGGCAGCGTGTTTTGTCTGAAATCATAAGGTGGTCACTGTGTTCAACACAGTCAAATCCGGCTTGCCCTTGCTGCTGCTATTCGCAGTGACAATGACCGCATGGTCCGATGGTCGTATTCTCAGCTTTGATGGCGACGTACGCGTTAATGGTGAACCCATCACCAGCGACACCTTGTTGAAGACGTCTGACACGGTCTCCACGGGAGACGCCTCATCGGTGCGCATTATTCTTTCTGACAATAGCGTACTTGATCTGGATGCCGGCTCTGAAATTCAGATCAGCGACTACACCTTCGATCCTGCCGAGCCAGACAGTAATACCAGCGAAGTCGATATCCTCGCCGGTACCCTGCGTTATGTCAGCGGACGTATCGCAAAAGATGACCCAGACAATGTCAGTTTCACCGCTGGCGACTCAACTATCGGAGTGCGGGGCACTTACATCAGTATTTCTGTCTCACCGTCTGAGAGCAAGCCCGAGAGCCAGTAGTGCAACTGCGGGCTACATGCGCCTTCCTGCTTTTTTTCCTGATCGCTACCGGGACAGGGGCCTGGGCTGCCGACGGGCGCATTTTGGATCTGGCAGGAGACGTACGCGTCAACGGCAAGCCCATCTCCGTCGACACCGAATTGCACCGCAAGGATACAATCGTCGCCGGCGTCGGCGCCTCAGTGAGAATCCTGCTTGCCGACAACAGCGTACTGGACCTGGAGAGCGAGACACAGATCGTCCTCAGCGACTACAGCTACCAACCCGCCGCGTCCAACCAGAACATCAGTAATGTCGGCATCGTAGAAGGTTCATTGCGTTATGTAAGCGGTCTGATTGCGAAAGACAATCCGGAGAGAGTCAGCTTCAAAGCCGGCAACGCCACCATCGGTGTGCGTGGCAGTTTTACCTCCATCAGCATCGCCACCACCGGCGTCGGCGTAGCGGCCATGATTGGCGAGGCTACCCTGGAAAGAGAAGGTAGACAGATTATTGTACCCACTGGGCAAACGGCAAGGACTGACCCAGTCACAGGCGCTGTGTCAGTGCTACCGACAACTACCGTAGACAAAGTGAACGCCATTGTGCGGGCAATCGCTGCGATATCACCCGATGCGGGCGACCCGGAGGATGAGGGTTGCAGTCGGGGAGAAAATCCTCTTCGCCGAGAGGCGAACCCCGACGTTACCGCGGCGGATATGGCTAGAATCAAGCAATTGCTAGGCAACGATCAACTGACCGAGGGTGACCTGATCATGGTGATCGTGGTGATGAGCAACAATGCCGAGCAACTTTGTATTGACGCCGTGACAATAGCTTCCGCCATCAACTTGATTGCGAACGTCAACCCCGATGCGGTAGCCCGCCTGGTCGATGTGGCCGACATGTTGAACCCCGGCGCGAGTGGCCTGTTCTATGATGCGAATAATCCGACAGATTCTGTGCCAGACCCGGACGATGGATCCAGCGTCGACCCTGAGATCCCCCCGGGCGGGACCCCCCGGCCTAGCCCTGAATAACGCGTGGGATCGCCGCGGCTGGTGACCACGGAAGACACCCGCAGATAATGCAATACCTCTCCAAAAACCGCTATCGGATCGTGTTGGGTATCGGCATCACCCTGCTTGCCTTGTGGATGCAATTGTTTGGCGCAGGACCCGTTCGCACCGTCATCGACCGCCTGGACGCGATGGCCTATGACCTGCGTTTGAACTTGACGCTGGACACTACACCACTCGCAAGAGCGCCAGTAGTCATCGTCGATATCGACGCGGCGAGCCTTCGATCTGAGGGACGCTGGCCCTGGAGCAGGGCAACAATGGGCGAGTTGGTCGTCGCAATGGAACGCGCTGGCGCCCTTACTATCGGCTTTGACGTGGTCTTCGCCGAGGCAGAGCGGAACGTAGCCGAGGAGCTGATAGACGCGGCCGCTGCTTCCGGCCAACTCGCGCATCGCGAGTATCTGCAGACGCTCATCCCCACCATGGACCGCGACCAAGACTTCGCAAGCCTGCTCGAGCATCAGGATACCGTACTCGGTTTCCTCTTTCACGCGCGCGCGGGGGCGGTCTCTGGCGAGCTGCCATCACCCTGGCTCTTTATCCCGGAAGGGCAACGCGACAGTCTTACGGTACCCACAATGAAAAGCTATACCGGCAATCTCAGGATCCTTCAAAAGGCCGCCAGACATGGGGGCTTTCTCAATACGACTAAGGACTCAGATGGCGTGCTCCGCAGCACCCCGCTGATTCTTGCGCACAACGGCGTGATCTATCCGTCTCTATCCCTGGCCATGGCCCGCCGCTTTACCAACTCCCTCCGCTTTCAGCTGGCAACTGCCAAGGCGGGTAGATCAGACCGGGTAACGGCACTGCTACTAGATCGCATCCAGATACCGACCGACAAGTACGGTAGAGTACTGATACCCTATAGCGGCAAGCGCGGTCGCGTAACCTATATATCCGCTACCGAACTGCTGCAGTCCAGTAATCCCGCGAAAGACTTCCCAGATCTCAATAACGCCGCTGTACTGGTAGGGACCTCTGCCCTTGGCCTGTCAGACGTTGTGAGCACGCCCGTAGACCCGGCCTTTCCCGGAGTGGAAGTCCATGCCACCGTATTGCAAACTATTCTCTCTGGGGCACAGTTCCCACGCGTTCCGGATTGGGCCAACGCCGCTAACGCACTAGCCATCGCGGTCAGCGGGCTGCTGCTGTCACTCTTATGTCCTGTCTTCGGCGCTCTGACTATTACGCTATCCGCCGTATTTTTCGTCGGCGTGGTTATCGGCGGGGACATCTGGTTGTGGCGTAACACTCAACTGTCGCTGTCGCCCATCATGCCACTGTTCACTGTGATAACCATTATTTCCCTCAATGTGATCATGGGCTATTTCACCGAGGCCAAGCAGAAACGGCAAGTCCGCAAGGCCTTCAGCGCTTTCATGGCACCCGCATTGGTCGACCAGTTAGTGGCAAATCCCGAAACACTGAGCCTGACCGGTGAATCTCGTGAAATGACCTTTCTATTTTCCGATATCGCAGGCTTCACCACTTTTACCGAGAGCGCAAGCCCGGAGCTCCTCGTATCGACCCTGAACGAATACCTTGATGCCATGTGCCGGGCGGTCATAGAGCAGGGTGGCACTATCGACAAAATCGTCGGTGACGCGGTTATCGGTATATTTAACGCACCCATTGATCAAAGTGATCATGCTCAACGGGCTGTCGCGTGCGCGCTTGAGATGAGCCGCATCAGCAACGAATTTATTGCCAAAATGAATGTTCGCGGATTCGAATTCGGCTTCACCAGGATCGGTATTAATACCGGTCGCGCCATTGTGGGCAATTTCGGCGGCAGCGAGCGCTTCGACTACACGGCCCACGGCGACGCAATCAATACGGCGGCACGTCTGGAAAGCGTCAACAGGCACCTGGGCACACAGATCTGCATTGCAGGCACCACCGTCGCACACTGTCCCAACCACTTTTTCCGACCTATCGGCGCGCTGGTATTGAAAGGCAAGAGCGAAGCGATCGATGCCTTTGAGCCAATCACCCCAGAGGAAGCTGATTCTGCAATGAATAAAAGCTACCTTGATGCCTTCGCATGCCTAGCCCGAGGGGAAGCCAAAGCCGTGAAACTGTTTAAGGAGCTATTAGCGAATTACCCGGAGGATGCACTAGTGACACTGCACTGCGACAGAATCAAAGCGGGGAACATGTCAACAACGATTGTGCTCAAAGAGAAGTAGCCGCTGACAAATCACCGACACACCCGCACCCCATGGTTTCAGAGAACGGCAGATCGGAGGCAGGTCGAAGAGCAGCCAGCTAACACATTGAGCATCTACGCCGATAACTAGGGTCTCAGCAGCGCATGTGCATTACCGAAAGTGACGAGCGTAACGCCAAGAGGCCCGTGAGTCATCTACTGAACATACTCGGCACGTCCCTGCTCACCGAAACCTTGCTCGCGAAGTTGCGCGGTATAGCGAGTAATATTGGACTGCGCCCGGTCTTCGAGGCGCTCCCTGAAATAGCTCGACTGGTAAAGGCTGGGCCAGCGCTGCAGCTCAGCGAGAAATCGCAGTTTCCCCATGTAATACTGTTCGTCCCCCACACCTTGCGCCTCCAGCCTCAGCGCATCAGAGTCTGCCAGGTAATCAGTCCAAGGCAGGCCAAATCCTGATAGATCGATATCCACAAGCAGAGCGACCGCCTCGTCCTGGGCCGCACCGGTATGCCGCGTTGCCATAATAAACTCACAGACACGGTTCACAAAGTCGACAGGCATATCGTCCCCTGCCGACTCGCGGAAAAATTCCGCGCTGCGCGCCTCATTGTCGTGTGCACCATAGACGTAAACGATGTCATGGAACCAGATGGCCAATTCGGTGGCACGCGCTTCTGTGACGTGCTCACCAGCGCCATCAATCTCACGTAAGCACTGGGATAGGTGTCTCAGATTGTGGTAATGACGAAAAGGTTCCTGATAATTACCCCTTAACGTTCGCCACATTCCTTTGGGGTCCTTCCCACCACAGTCTTTCCAAAGATTACAGAAACGCTCAGCGAGAATTTCTTCGTCCACGCAACACTCCTGTGCTAATTTGGCGCCCCGAGACAGCTGGGCTACCGAGTAGCCACTGGCATTATGTGTATCCTGATCTGATCAACTGCCACAAGGTGCTTTGCAGTAAAGGGTGAGCTTAGCACGGCCCGCAATCGGCCCCATGCCCTGGTATGGTGACTAGATCACAGTTTTTGTGAAATTATGTCTTATTAGCCTGCGCCTAAATCAACCCTTGGGCGCACCTGCCCGCAGTACAAAACTGCAATGCCCACAAAAAAGTAGCAGGTAACAAAACAGACTGCCGTAGGCAGGGATCAATTCCAACAAGAGACCCAACACAGCGCATACTGCAGCGTATACCACCAGCAGTAAAAGGGTCCACCGCGACCCCATACCACGATCTATCAGCGTGTGGTGCAGGTGCGACCGATCGGCAGCAATTAGACTGCGGCCGTACCGGTGACGGCGTAACATGGTTGCAAGCATATCCATCAGCGGCAAGGTCACCAACCAGAGCGCTGTTACGGGCTGGATTAACGGCTCCTCCTGCTGAGAAAAATAGATCAATGATGCCGTTACCAGAAACCCCAGGACGACACTGCCTGCATCACCCAGGAACATTTTCGGCAACAGGACATTGCCTACACCTAGGTTGAATAGCAGGAAAACCATCACCGGCAACAATATCAATAGCAATGCACTGGCCATCGGATGACCCGCCTGCATAGCCAATAGGTAAAGAACGAGTAAAGGCAGACCTAAAGTGCTGGCCGCCAGGCCGTCTATGCCGTCTACCATATTATAGGCATTGGTCAACCCAGCTACCGCTAGTGCAGTCAGGGGAACACTCAGCATGAGCAATGGAATGTTACCCAAAGCCAGAAGGTTGCCCACGTTCAGAATAACTATGCCGCCAAATAGAGCAAGCAAGAGCCCACTGACATATTGCAACAATAGCCTTGCCGACGCACTAATCTGACGAACGTCATCGTACACACTGATAACAAAAAGCGCACAGGCAATTAGTAACATTGGATAGGTGTAAGGTGCTATGCCCAGGACAAATGTACCGAACATCAGCGTCAAAAAGATGCCGATACCGCCAGTGACCGGAACATCCCCGGCGTGCCGTTTTCGCGTATCCGGGCTATCCAAGAGACCCACCCGCATCCCCAGGAACGCGGAGATCCGCAGCAAAATATAGGCTGCAATGAGAATTTTAAGTGTCAGCACATTGGCGACTTATTCCAGCGCGTTGCCGCTATTCCGGCTCCCTACTTTGTAACACCTCCGGGCGCAACCCCGAGCTATCGTTACCCCTGATGTACCCTCTCCATCATCGCTGCCTCTGGCCTCAGCACATGCGTTGGAAGTACTCGATGGTCTTGCCCAAGCCTTCCTCCAGCTGCACTCTGGGCTCCCAATTTAGCAAGGCCTTTGCCTTACTGATATCAGGCTGGCGCTGCAGCGGATCATCGCTAGGTAGCGGGCTGGTGATCAATTTGGATTTCGAGTGGGTCATCGACAGTATCTTCTCTGCAAGCTCCGTAATGGTGAATTCGTTCGGATTGCCCAAATTGACAGGCCCGGTGACCTCATCACCGCTATCCATCAAGGCCAAAAAGCCGTCCACCAGGTCATCAACGAAACAAAATGACCGCGTCTGACTACCATCGCCGAATATCGTGATCGGATCGCCCCGCAAAGCCTGCATAATAAAATTCGACACCACACGTCCATCGTTAGGGTGCATGTTCGGCCCGTAGGTGTTAAAAATGCGTGCCACCTTGACCTGCAAATGATGCTGCCGGTGATAATCGAAAAACAACGTTTCGGCACACCGTTTGCCCTCGTCATAACAGGAACGCTCCCCCACCGGATTGACATGGCCCCAGTAATCCTCAGTTTGAGGGTGTACTTGTGGATCGCCATACACTTCGCTGGTGGAAGCCTGGAAAATCCTGGCACCGGTGCGCTTGGCCAGTCCCAGCATATTAATAGCGCCGTGAACACTGGTTTTCGTTGTCTGTACCGGATCATGCTGGTAGTGAATGGGCGAAGCCGGACAGGCGAGATTATAAATTTCATCCACTTCGACATAGAGGGGAAACGTCACATCGTGGCGCAGCAGCTCAAAATTCGGTTGGTCGAGAAGTCCCACAACATTGTCTTTAGTACCAGTGAAAAAGTTGTCCGCGCAAAGCACATCATGGCCGAGGGCCACCAGCCGTTCGCACAAATGCGACCCCAGGAAGCCCGCCCCTCCGGTCACCAGAATTCGTCTTCGAAAATGCATTGTCTTCGTTATTCTCTCATTAAGCCGAACTGCAGATAGTAGTGAAATACAGTGACGCGGGAAAGTATAAAGGGTCCAAAGCCACACCACTGAGGCCTTTGGTCGATCAGCGAAATTGCGCGCCGGCAATTGCCGCCGGCTCATCGACAAAAAGCTGTTGTGCGAGGTCCCGCCCATATTTCTGAGCTACGTAATCAAACACCCCACTCAGCACCGGTGGCCTTGTGCGGGCATTGTGACCGTCACTGGCCAACACTTTCACCGCGCCCTGCTCCAGTAATTGACAGGCGACATAGCGGCAGTGCTGGCCAAACTGGCCCGTCAGGGAGGAAGCCGTGACTTGCAACCAACACCCGCGCTCTATGAAGGGGCGTAGTTGAGCCGGGTCACGCATCACCTGGCGATTGCGCTCCGGATGTGCTAGCAATGGGCGTATCCCCTGTTCTAGCAGCCACTCGATAAGTCTGTCACTGCCGGGAATGAGATGACCGTGGGGGAATTCCAGCAGCATGACCCGGAAACCCCCGATCTCTCCGTAGAACGGAATGTGTCCTTCGGCGATCTGCTCCGGGATAAATTCCGTCAAGCGCACCTCTGCGGCAAACCCCAACTGTAATGGAATACATCGACTGTCGAGCTCCCTCTGCAGTGCTGCACAGGCCTGCCCAGCAGACAGCCTGTCATTGTCCCAACGACCTGGATGGATGTGGGGAGTAACGACGGCCCGACCGATGCCATCGGCGACAGCGATACGACAGAGCTCAAGAGATTCATCCAAGCTATCTGGGCCATCATCAACCCCGTGCAACAGGTGACAATGCAGGTCGATCATTGACTAGATTCAACTCTCGAAGGGGTGTCGGAGGACAATGGTCTCCAAACGATCGGGGCCAGTGGATATAATATCAATGGGCGCGCCCACGACGTCCTCGATCTTATGGATATATTGACGCGCCTCGTGTGGCAACGCATCGAGTGACCTGGCCCCTACCGTGGACGCTGTCCAGCCAGGCAACTCTTGGTAAAGTGGTTCTAGGCCTTCATAATCGTCCGAGTCAACCGGATTCAGCACTCGCTCACCACCCTTGGTATACCCCACACAAACCTGTATCGACTCCAGTCCATCCAGCACATCCAGCTTGGTCAGACACAATCCGGTCACCGAGTTAATACGCACTGCTGTGCGAAGGGCGACCGCATCAAACCAACCGCAGCGGCGTGGCCGCCCGGTTGTCGCGCCAAATTCATGCCCCCTCTTTGCCAGGTGCTCGCCAGTGGCATCGAAAAGCTCCGTGGGAAACGGGCCAGAACCCACACGCGTGGTGTAGGCCTTGGTAATACCCAGGACATAGTCCAGGTACAGGGGCCCAAAGCCAGAACCGGTCGCCGTCCCGCCCGCCGTCGTGTTGGAACTGGTGACAAAAGGATAGGTGCCGTGATCGATATCTAGCAAGGAACCCTGAGCGCCCTCAAACATAATATTGGCACCTTCTTGGCGATACTGATGCAGAATAGTAGTCACGTCCACCATCATCGGCAGCAGTTCTGCACCGAGCGTCAAGGTCTCCTCCAAGACCTGCTCCACGTCGAGCGCCGCTTTCTGATAATAGTTCCCCAGAACGAAATTATGATAATCCATAACCTCCCGCAACTTTCGCTCAAAGCGTGGCTGGTCCTGCAGGTCACCCAGGCGCAAACCCCTGCGCGCCACCTTGTCCTCGTAAGCAGGTCCGATACCACGACCGGTCGTTCCGATCTTCTCGTTCCCTCGCTTCGCCTCACGAGCCTGATCCAGCGCGACGTGGTAGGGCAGGATCAGAGGGCAAGCGGGAGAGATCCCCAAGCGCTCGCGGACCGGGACACCGCGACCCTCTAGCTGCACAATTTCTTGCAATGCCGCTGCCGGCGAAAGGACTACACCATTGCCAATAAGACATTTCACATTGTCGCGCAGGATACCTGAAGGAATCAGGTGAAGAACCGTCTTCTCCCCCTCAATCACCAGGGTATGCCCGGCGTTGTGGCCGCCCTGAAACCGCACCACAGCAGTCGCCTGGTCTGTCAACAGGTCGACTATCTTTCCCTTTCCCTCGTCACCCCACTGAGTGCCAAGGACAACGACATTCTTGCTCATTTCATCGGTTCTTGCGTCACGTATCTAATTACAGCGCATTGCTCAGCGAACGCACCTGCCACTCGCCATCCACCTGCACGATTTCACGATCGCAGCGGGGGTCATGTTCCCCCGAAAGCCGATTGATGACAATCTCTCCGGCTGCGCGTAACTCACCGATAAGTTGCTCAAGCGGCTCTGCCTGCACATCCGGCCTACTGATGGCGCCGGCATCGACCTGAACGGGAATCTGTGCCACCAGTGCCTTGACGTCCACATTAAACCCAGTGGCAGGCCTGGCCCGACCAAACACCGCACCGACATCATTGTAGCGGCCGCCGTTCGCCACCGCCTGACCGCTACCGGGAACATAGGCTGCAAACACCAGGCCTGTGTGGTAGTTGTAGCCACGCAGTTCCCCAAGATCGAAATAAATGCCTAGCTGCGGCAACTCGCGTCGCAGGTCGCTGGCAATCCCTTTGAGCACCTGCAGCGGCTCCAACGCGTCAGGCACAGAGTCCGCAAAGAGACCACTGGCCTCGTCCAGCACGGCAGCATCGCCGTGCAAATCCACCAGAGCAAGAATCGGAGAGGCAACCTCGGGCTGCACATTCCGCAACGCCAACTTGAGGTCTGGTACCGATTTGCGCTGCAATGCATCAAAGACGGTTTTCTCCTGCGTCTCGCTGAGACCCGCTTTCACCAGTACAGCCTGGTAAATACCGACATGTCCAAGATCGAGCGTAATATCTCTGAGCCCGGCAGCTCGCAGAGTTGCCAACATAAGACGCACAATCTCGATATCTGCCCCCGCGCTGTCATCGCCATACAGCTCTGCCCCCAGTTGGATAGGCGAACGCGAAGCCAGCAGCGATTTTGGCCGAGTGTGCAAGGTTGAGCCCGCGTAACACAGGCGCGTGATGCCCTCCTCCGCCAGGCTATGTGCATCCATTCGAGCAACCTGCGGGGTGATGTCTGCGCGAATCCCTAGGGTGCGGCCGCTCAACTGATCGGTGAGCTTAAAGGTCAGCAAGTCGAGATCTTCACCCAACCCAACCAGGAGCGATTCTGTGAATTCCACCAGCGGCGGAATGACCAGGCGATAACCCCAACCACGATAGAGATCTAGCAGCACACGGCGCAGGCGCTCCACCGCTGCCGCCTGAGCCGGCAGAATCTCTTCTACCCCGTCGGGAAGTAGCCAGTGATCAACCATCGTCATGTCAGTCTCCCGACCTCAATGCACTATATAGAGCAAGACAAGCCCAAACAGCATACTCCCCAACCCTATCCCGCGAATCAGCCTGGGGTCCGTCCGTTCCGCCACACTCAACATCGAGCGCCAGCGGTTCGGGCTGATAAAGGGCAGCATTCCCTCAACAATAAACACGAGCGCGACGGCTACCGGTAGCACCTGCCAGAAGTCCACTTAACCTCCCGTCGGAGCATCCCGGCGCAACACAAATTTCACGGGCGCGCCAGAGACACAAAAAAACCGTGGCATCTGACGTTTAACTGTAAACGCCGATAACCACGGTTGCTGCATGCTATCACAGGGACGCAGAGAACACCTGTGATTATTGCAACCGCCCCAGTGTGTGAGCACTCAACTGACGACAGCGGAGGGCGATATAACCGGTGTCGAGTTCGGCTGTGCCAGCGTCAGCTCTCCGGGCC
>JABSPW010000033.1 GCA_013214285.1 Halioglobus sp.
GGGCGACGTTGCATTTTCGGGCAGATAGATGCTGACTAACGATCTAACGCCTTCACGTGGCCTTTGGTAGGGGCCACCACTGATAGAGGACGCACGCATGCCGACAGTGACTCTGCCCGATGGCAGCCAACGCTCTTTCGACTTCCCCGTTTCCGTACACGATGTCGCAGCCTCTATTGGCGCCGGTTTGGCTAGGGCCGCGCTGGCTGGTGTGGTCAATGGCCGTGAGGTGGATACCTCCTATCTGATCGAGGATGATGCCAAAGTCTCTATTATCACGGCGCGAGACGAGGCTGGCCTGGAGATCATCCGCCACTCCACGGCGCACTTGCTGGCGCAGGCGACCCAACAGTGTTTTCCTGGCACACAGGTCACTATCGGTCCGGTGATCGAAGACGGTTTTTACTACGATTTCGCCACTGGTAACAACTTCACACCGGAAGACCTGACAAAGATTGAGCAACGCATGGGCGAGATCGCTAAAGATGACCTCCCCATTGAGCGTATCGTTTGCAGTCGTGACAAGGCCATCGAGCTGTTTCGCAATATGGGAGAGCGTTATAAGGTACAGATTATCGAGGAGCTGCCCGAGGGTGAGGAAATATCTATTTACCAGCAGGGCGCCTGGATGGACTTGTGTCGCGGCCCGCACGTGCCCAGCACTGGCAAACTAAAAGCTTTTAAATTGACGAAGGTAGCGGGTGCCTATTGGCGTGGCGATTCCAGCAATCGGATGTTGCAACGTATTTACGGAACCGCCTGGACGAATAAAAAGGAGCTGAAACAATACTTGCACCGTGTCGAGGAGGCGGAGAAACGGGATCACCGCAAGATTGCCAAGAAATTGGGTTTATTTCACACCCAGGAAGAGGCGCCTGGTATGGTGTTTTGGCATGCCGCCGGTTGGAGTATTTACCAGACCATCGAACAGTATATGCGTGAGAAGCAGCGCCAACATGGCTATCAGGAGATTCGTACCCCGCAGGTGGTTGATATGTCGTTATGGGAAAAATCTGGACATGCGGATAAGTTTGGCGACGATATGTTCATGCTTAAGTCAGAAGAGCGCGACTTTGCCATTAAGCCTATGAACTGTCCCTGTCATGTGCAGGTCTTTAATCAGGGACTGAAGTCTTATCGCGATTTGCCCCTGCGCCTTGCAGAATTCGGTTCCTGTCATCGCAACGAACCGTCCGGTTCTCTCCACGGTATTATGCGGGTGCGCGGCTTTGTCCAAGACGATGCACATATTTTCTGCACAGACGAGCAGGTCCAGCAGGAGGTCTCGGCCTTCATTGAATTTCTGCACACGGTCTATGCGGATTTCGGCTTTGAAGAAATTATCTACCGTCTGTCCACGCGGCCCGAGCAGCGTGTGGGCTCTGAGGGCGATTGGGATAGGGCGGAAAAGGCTCTGGCGGTTGCGCTGGATGCCCAAAACCTTCCCTGGAAGGAATTGCCAGGGGAGGGGGCATTCTACGGGCCCAAGATTGAATTTTCGCTGAAAGACTGTATCGGTCGGGTCTGGCAGCTGGGTACTATCCAGGTGGATTTCTCCATGCCGGGCCGGCTGGACGCGCAATATGTCACTGAAGATGGCAGCCGGCAGGTGCCCGTGATGCTGCATCGAGCAATCCTGGGTTCATTCGAGCGCTTCATTGGCATTTTAATTGAGCACTTTGAGGGAGAATTCCCGCCCTGGCTCGCGCCCATACAGGCGGTGGTTATGAATATCACCGACAAGCAGTCCGGATATGCCCAAAATGTGGAAGATGCTTTGAAAAACAATGGCTTTCGGGTCGCTTCGGACTTGAGAAATGAGAAAATCGGCTTTAAAATCCGCGAGCACACAATTCAGAAGGTGCCCTACCTGCTGGTGGTAGGGGGTAAAGAAGTCGAATCACAGACTGTGGCCGTGCGTGCCCGTCGTGGTGAGGATCTGGGATCCATGGATCTTGATGCGTTCATGGCGCGCCTCGCCAACGACGTAGCATGTCGCGGCCGCAGCGTATTGGAGAATCAGAATTAAGAAAGACAGTAAGGGAGCCGGAAAGAAGGCGCCCATCAACGACCAGATTACGGCGGACCCGGTTCGTCTGGTGGGCGCTGATGGTGAGCAGGTGGGGATTGTACCCCTCGTCGAGGCGCAGGTGGCGGCGGAAGGTGCCAACATGGACTTAGTGCTCATTGCCGATTCCGATCCGCCAGTGTGTAAGTTGATGGATTACGGCAAGCACGTCTTCGAGATCAAGAAGCAGAAGGCGGCGCAACGAAAGAAACAGAAGCGCACGCAAGTAAAGGAAATGAAGTTTCGTCCAGGGACGGAAGAAGGGGACTATCAGGTAAAACTACGCAACCTGACTCGTTTCCTTGAAAACGGCGATAAAGCCAAAGTTACGCTGCGGTACCGTGGTCGTGAAATGGCGCATCAGGAGATAGGCATGGAGCTACTCAAGCGAGTGGAAGCCGACCTGGCCGAACTGGGTTCTGTCGAGCAGTACCCGAAAATGGAGGGCCGTCAGCTGACAATGGTTATTGCCCCCAAGCGGAAGAACTAGTGGCCCGTGAATGCCCTGGTTTTTTATAGATGAAATAGCAAATGCGGAGTAGTTGATTATGCCTAAAGCTAAAATTCACAGTGGAGCAGCCAAGCGGTTCAAAAAAACCGCTGGAGGCTATAAGCGTAAGAGTGCGAATAAAAGCCACATCCTGACCAAAATGACGACCAAAAGAAAGCGCCAGTTGCGCGGCACGTCAATGATCCACAAAAACGACGAAGTGCTTATCGATCGCATGTTGCGTTCTAAGTAGCCCGTTCAGTGGCCAGGAAAGGAGAGAGCTTATGCCTCGTGTAAAACGTGGAGTGGTGGCGCATCGTCGTCATAAGAAAATACTGAAGCAGGCCAAGGGCTACTACGGTGCACGCAGCCGCGTGTTTCGGGTTGCCAAGCAGGCAGTGACGAAGGCAGGCCAGTACGCCTATCGTGACCGTCGCCAGCGCAAGCGTCAGTTCCGTGCGTTATGGATCACACGTATCAATGCCCAGTCGCGTGCCAACGGAATCACTTATAGTCGCTTGATCAATGGCCTTAAGAAGTCTGATATCCAGCTGGATCGTCGGGTATTGGCAGATCTTGCTGTGCATGACAAGCCGGCTTTTGCAGCGATCGTGGAGCAAGCGAAGGCCGCCCTGGCCTAGCCCAAGCCCGCCGCGTAAGCGGTTCGCTGGCTACATTGAAACACCGAAGGGAAAGGGCGATGCTCTTTCCCTTCTTTTTTTGGACAAGGTCATCCGCCACAGGCAGGTGAGCAGGTAACAGTATGGACAACCTCGAAATAGTGGCCAATGAAGCACGAACGGCAATCGCGGCGGCGGAAAACGGCGCGGTGCTGGAGCAGTTGCGCATCGATTACCTCGGGAAAAAGGGACACATCACGGCCCTGCTGAAGGGCTTGGGTCAGCTGTCAGCGGAAGAGAAACCTGCGGCGGGCGCTAAGATCAACGTGATCAAGCAGGAGCTGCAGGATCGTATCGGCGCACGCAGACTTGAGCTGGAAAGCGCCGCCGTATCAGAAAAACTGGCGAATGAAACACGTGACGTGACACTGCCTGGCCGAGGTCAATCCACAGGAAGTATTCACCCGGTCACGAGCACAATCGAGCGCATCGAGGACTTTTTTGGGGCGATTGGTTTTGACGTGGTGGAGGGGCCGGAAATTGAGGGCGACTACCATAATTTCGAGGCACTCAATATTCCGACCCACCATCCTGCGCGCGCGATGCACGATACATTTTATGTGGATGAGAATACGGTTCTGCGCACGCATACGTCGCCGGTTCAGGTGCGCGTGATGGAGAGCAGCGAGCCGCCCTTGCGCGTCATTTGTCCCGGCCGGGTCTACCGTTGTGACTCTGATTTAACCCACACGCCGATGTTCCATCAGGTGGAGGGGTTACTGGTTGATGAGCATTCCAGCTTCGCAGATCTCAAGGGTGTAATCGAGGACTTCCTGCGTGTTTATTTTGAACAGAAGCTGTCCGTGCGTTTCCGGCCTTCTTATTTTCCCTTCACAGAGCCTTCCGCTGAGGTCGACATACAGTGTGTCAATTGTGGCGGCAGGGGTTGTCGCGTTTGCAGCCAGACGGGGTGGCTGGAGGTAATGGGTTGTGGAATGGTGCACCCGACAGTATTCCAGTACTCCAACATTGATCCGGACAAGTACACAGGGTTCGCTTTCGGTATGGGAGTAGAGCGCTTGGCAATGTTGCGCTATGGGGTAAATGACCTGCGTCTGTTTTTTGAAAACGATTTACGTTTTCTCGAACAGTTCTAAGCCTCTCTCGCGGAGAAAAGAGACAGTGAAAATCAGTGAAAAGTGGCTACGAGAATGGGTTGATCCGTGTGTCGACACGAGAACTCTCGCGCATCAGATGACGATGGCCGGGCTGGAGATTGAGGCGATTGAACCCGTTGCCGGTGAGTTTTCCGGTGTTATTGTGGGTGAGATCCTGAGCATAGAGCCTCACCCCGACGCAGATAAGCTGCGGGTGTGTCAGGTGAATGCCGGTGCCGAGCGGCTGCAGATAGTATGCGGCGCGCCGAACGCACGCGTCGGACTGAAGGCGCCGCTGGCTATTGTCGGTGGTGAGTTGCCCGGTGGACTCAAGATCAGGAAGGCCAAATTACGCGGTGTCGAATCCCAGGGCATGCTCTGCGGAGGGCTGGAGCTCGGTTTGTCCGAAGACAATGTGGGTCTCATGGAATTGGCCGATGACGCGCCGGTGGGCGAGGATCTGGTGGAGTACCTGGGCCTTGATGACTGTGTGTTGGAGATTGGGCTGACGCCTAATCGCGCTGACTGTTTGGGTATCCGCGGTATCGCGCGCGAAGTTGGCCTGCTAAACAATTGTCCGGTCCACGAGGTCAGCAGTGAGCCCGTTCAGCCCTCACTGGACGAGATATTGCCAGTCGAGCTCAGAGCCCCCGAGCGTTGTGCCCATTTTGTCGGTCGCATTATTCGGGGTGTAGACCTGTCCCGTCCAAGCCCTCTTTGGATGCAAGAGAGACTGCGCCGCTGCGGATTACGCTCCATTGACGCTGTGGTCGATGTCACCAATTACGTGATGTTGGAACTGGGGCAGCCGATGCACGCCTTCGATCGCGACAAACTCACCGGCGGTATTATCGTTCGAACGGCAGATGCCGGTGAGACGCTCACGTTATTGGATGGCTCCGAAGTCACACTTACCCCCGACAGTCTGGTCATTGCAGACCATAGCGGCGCGATGGCCCTGGCTGGCATCATGGGGGGCGACCACAGCGCGGTGAGGGATAACACACAAAATCTATTCTTGGAATCGGCCTTCTTTACCCCAGAGTTGATCGCGGGGAAAGCGCGTGCATACGGTATGCACACCGATGCGTCACACCGCTTCGAGCGGGGTGTCGACTTTGCGCTGCAGGTGCGGGCGATGGAGCGTGCCACACAATTGCTTTTGGAGGTTGTAGGAGGCGAAGCGGGACCGATTATCGAGGAGATTGCAAGCAATGCGATGCCGGTGCGGGGCGACGTCACCCTGCGTTCGGCGCGCATCCGCAAGCTATTGGGATTAGATTTGTCTGCCAGTGAGGTGGAACGTATTCTCTCCGGACTTGGTCTTGGTGTTACCGCTTTCGATGGTGGTTGGACTTGCACGGTGCCGAGTTGGCGCTTTGATATCAATATTGAGGTGGATCTGCTGGAGGAATTGGCGCGGATTTATGGGTATAACCAGTTGCCAGCCAGCCGCGTGCGCGCCGATCTGGTGATGCCGGTAAGGCCGGAATCTCGCTTATCCGCGCGGGCGCTGCGCAGGCACCTGGCGGCGAGGGGTTACCAAGAGGCGATTACTTACAGTTTCATCGATCCAAAGCTGCAGGCCTTATTCGATCCAGACCATGCCCCGGTGGCATTGACCAACCCCATTTCGAGTGACATGGCAGTGATGCGCACGCGCCTGCTGCCCGGTTTGCTGGCAGCGGTAGCGCATAACACCAATCGGCAGCAGTCCCGGGTGCGTCTGTTTGAGACTGGCCTGCGCTTTGTGCAGGGCGCTGATGCGCTGCATCAAGTGCCGACGCTTGCGCTGGTGTGTAGCGGGGAACGTTTCAACAAATCCTGGAGCGCTGTAGAAGAAGCGTCAGACTTCTTTGACTTGAAGGGGGACGTCGAGAGTGTGTTGTCACTGACTCGAAGAGGGCAGGATATTGCTTTTGATACCGCCACGTTGCCCGGTCTGCACCCGGGCCAGACTGCCACCATAACCCGAAAGGGGCAGGGGGTTGGTTACATCGGTGCGCTGCACCCGGCAATTGGCCGGGACCTGGGGCTGGAGTCGCCCGTTTATGCCTGCGAGTTGGATCTCGAGACGGCACTGACACGAGCATTGCCGCGATTCGAAGAACTGTCGAAATTTCCGGAAGTTAAGCGAGATTTATCCTTTGTTGTCGATCAAACTGTGACCGTTGCGCAGATAATGGCTGATGTCAGTGCTGCCGCCGGCCCCTACCTTACCGACTTAAGGCTGTTTGATGTCTATACTGGCAAAGGCATTGATCCTAAAAGAAAAAGCTTGTCACTGGGTTTGACATTCCGGGATCAATCGCGCACTCTTGGAGATGAAGACATCAATCTGACCGTAGGTCAAGTCATTGATCTATTGGAAAAAAATTATAACGCTGAGCTAAGGAAGTAGGTAATCAGACAGTGGCTGCTCTGACGAAATCCGAAATGGCTGAACGCCTGTTTGAAGAGCTGGGGCTCAACAAACGGGAGGCCAAGGAAGTTGTGGAGTTGTTCTTCGAGGAGATACGCAGTTGCCTCGAAAGTAACGAGCAGGTGAAGTTATCGGGATTCGGTAATTTCGACCTGCGTGATAAAAGCCAGCGACCCGGTCGCAATCCCAAGACAGGGGAGGAGATACCGATTTCCGCCCGCAGGGTGGTTACCTTCAGGCCCGGCCAAAAGCTGAAAGCCCGAGTGGAACAATATGCTGGAACCGACGCACAACAATGAACTCCCCGCAATTCCAGGAAAGCGCTATTTCACCATAGGTGAGGTCAGCGAACTGTGTGCGGTGAAGCCCCATGTCCTGCGTTACTGGGAGCAGGAATTCCCGCAGTTGAAACCTGTCAAGCGGCGAGGCAATCGTCGCTACTACCAGCGTGCTGATGTACTCACAATTCGTCAGATTCGAGGCCTCTTGTACGATGAGGGCTACACGATTGGCGGAGCCCGGCAGCGCATGACCGATGAGAACGGCAAGGGCTCTTTGGCGGTTGAAATGCAGGAAGTCATCAAGGAAACAATTGAGGAGCTGGAAGACGTCTTGAAGATCCTTACCGCACTAAAATAGCTTTGTCTGCCTCCCCGGGATTCAGTATACTTCTGGCCTCGCCGCTCGGGAAGCGGTGGCAAGGATCGATCGGGGCGTAGCGCAGTCTGGTAGCGCACCACACTGGGGGTGTGGTGGTCGTAGGTTCAAATCCTGCCGTCCCGACCATATTCAGCGGGTGTCGTGCTACGACCCACTAATGCCACAAAAACCGGACACAATGCATAGCGTCGAGCCCAGCTATGGCGCTGCAGCCGACCATGCGCGATGCTACTGAACCGCAAAGGGCCCCGCATGCGGGGGTTCACATGCCAGCCCACATGGTTTTGAATCTTCTGCGAGCCGTCGATATAGACCGGTAGCTGGCGGGCTGGATTCTTCTTTTCGATCAGGGGCGGTTAAACGTCCGATTTACTGCAGCGACCGGTCCGGTTTTGCCCTTGCTGATGCAGTAATGACAAAAACCAACACGAGTCATTGTCGGGCATACTGCGTGGCATAGAGGGCTTCGAATGCTCTCGGCGCTTTAGCGGCAGGACACGATGTCGTGGCCGTAACCCGGGAAGCTGGCATGCGGGCCACTGGGCAAGGTTGTAAGGTGGTCTAGGCTGATTGGTGCGATGCTGGGGTGCCAACGGTCTGGGTCGGGCTTGCGCCCTGAAAATAGCTCTTAGAAACAGAGATGTACTAGGCTTTTCTTGCGTCTGTCCCAAGCTTTGTTCGGGGGGTTTGCCCGCCGTCGTGGTGACTGGCGCTGGTGCCAAGAGTCACTTAAAGTGCTAGGTGGAGCGATTCTGGTGGGGCCCACTGCGCAGGGTCCGGTATGCAGCCGCCCTCTGAAGGGCTGCCGGAGCGCCGAACAGAAGTGGTATGTTGACAATAGCAAGTCGGAGCAACGCCGGCGGGAGAGACTATGGATCGCGAAGCAACCCAGGCGAAGTACGCCGAAGAACGCGAGAAGCGACTTAGGCCGGATGGCAATGATCAGTACCAGCGCCTGGCGGACAAGTTTGCACATTTTGAGGATGACCCCTATGTGCCGCGACGTGAGCGGACGGTGAAAAAGGACCATGTCACGGTCGCTTTCATAGGGGGCGGTTTTTCCGGTCTGGTGACCGGCGCCAGGCTGGCGGAACTCGGGATACATGATGTTCGCATTATTGAAAAGGGTGGTGATTTCGGCGGCACCTGGTATTGGAATCGTTATCCTGGGGCCATGTGTGATACGGCGTCCATGATTTACCTGCCTCTGCTTGAAGAAACGGGGCATATGCCAACGGAAAAATACGCCCGGGCGCCGGAGATTCTCGCGCATTGCGAGCGCATCGGTCGTCAGTACGGCCTGTATGATAAAGCGCTTTTCCACACCCGGGTGCAGGAAATGAGCTGGCAGGAGCAACAGGCCTGTTGGCGCATTACTACGGACCGCGGCGATGATTTCACGGCGCAGTTTGTAGCTATGGGGACAGGACCGTTGCATGTGCCGAAGCTGCCGGGTCTTTCGGGAATAGAAAATTTCAAGGGCCATTCGTTTCACACCAGCCGCTGGGATTACGCCTATACCGGCGGTGATGCGGCAGGCGCTCCAATGACTGGCCTTGCCGACAAGAAAGTCGCATTGATCGGTACGGGGGCCACCGCTGTTCAATGTATTCCGCATCTTGCCGCGGCCTGTAAAACGTTCTTTGTGTGTCAGCGTACGCCCAGCTCGGTCGATTTTCGTACCAATGAGCCGACTGATCCTGCCTGGTATGCAGCTGCTACAGAAGATGCGGGCTGGCAACAGCGCTGGATGGAAAATTTCACCGAGAATATGAATCCTTTAGGGCGGGCGGAGGAGGATCTCGTCAGAGATGGTTGGACCGATCTGGCCAGGCGCTTTCGTGAGCGGGTTGCGACGCTGCCTGAGGCGCAGCGCAAAGACCCGCTGGCAATGTTCAAGGCCTGGGAAACGGCGGATTACGATAAAATGGATGCTATCCGCGCGCGCGTTGATGAAGAGGTCAAGGATCCAGAGACGGCAGCGAGCTTGAAGGCCTGGTACCGTCAATTGTGCAAGCGCCCCTGTTTCCACGATGATTATCTCGATGCATTCAATAACGCATCCACAGTCCTTCTAGATACTGATGGCAAAGGCGTGGAACGCATCACCGAGGCCGGTGTGGTGGTTGCGGGAAAAGAGTATCCCGTCGATTGTATTATTTACGGCACAGGTTTCTTGATCGGGACAGAAACTCAGGATCGCTGCGGCTTTGAGATGATTGGGCGTGCTGGCGTGACGCTATCAGAATATTGGGAGAAAGGGATGCGTACACTGCACGGTGTCAGTACCCATGGCTTTCCTAATGCGTTTAGAGTGCAGCCGACACAAGCAGCGAATTTTATCGCGAACGTGCCCCATAACATTGTCGAGTCCGCGCGCACTATCGCCTTAATGATCAAGCACACGCTGGATGCGGGCTACTCGGTTATCGAGACTGAGGCGGCGGCGGAGGCCGAGTGGCTGAAGTTGTTGAGCGAATCATCGCTTATGCTGGCAGATCCGAGTTGTACGCCAGGATACTACAATAACGAAGGTCAGCCGCTACCGGAAGAGGCGCGTGTGTACGTCGGCCACCCTGGGGGACCAATGGCTTACTTCCGTTACATCGATGAATGGCGCAGCAACGGAAGGTTCGACGGCATGGCACTGCGCTAGCTGTCTCAGGCGCTTTTCAGCCGGGCCCCAGCGTCCAGAGAACGTGAAATAGTAGCTATAAAGCGGTCAGTAATGGGTGGGTGATACTAGGCGGGGGTGTTTTGTGAGCGTGTTTCTAGTCTCTGTGCTAGGTGATAAAAAAGCATAACCCCGATAGCCACCGGCACCATGATAATCATCATCACCGCACTGGCATAGGCCGCCTCGATTGCCTGCAGAGAATGGGTTGCAATAAATAGCGCGAGCATAATATTCTTCAGACATAACTCCACCCCGACCGTAGCACAGTCCTGAAGAGGACTATTTGCCAGATAGGGTATGAGTACGCCGAGTAGAGCGGCAGTCAGAACCAGAATTATCGAAGGAATTACGACCGCGCCCGCCTTGTCGATGGTGTCGCCATCATCGGCCAGAGCCGCCACGATAAAGATAATGCACATAAGAAGAACACTAAGCTTTGAGATAACTGATTCATGCCGAGCTAAGCGAGGGTTATAAGCACGGGCTAGCATCCCCAAGATCACTGGAAGTACCGTGAAAACGCTTAGGTCTGCCGCGGTTTGTAGAACAGGCATTTCTATAGAGGCTGCCTCTCCGCTAAAATACTTCAAAGCGGCGTTGGCCCATAAAGGTATTGTGAAAAGCGTGGCCGTGCTGGCGGTGGCTGTTAATGTGATCGACAGTGCCGTATCGCCCTTTCCCATGTGTACAACAACATTGGACATCGTGCCCCCCGGGCAGGCCGCTGCGAGCACTAGGCCAACGGCTATCAGAGGCGAAAGGGCGAAGATATAAGCCAGGGCGAAGCCGATACAAGGTAATAAGATAAGTTGTATCAGTAGCCCTATGACAGTCGCTTTGGGGAAAAGCAGCACGCGCTTGAAGTCAGCTGTTGTCAGGCTTAAGCCCATAGCGAACATCAACGTGAACATGGCAAACGGGATTGCCAGTTGTATGATTTCAATTGCCATGCATGCGCCTTGCCTAAAGGTGCTTAGACCTTAGTAACATCGTAGTGTTAGGGTGTTGCGAGGGTATTGAATCATACAAGGGTTCTTTTTGGTAAAGCGCCCATCCCGGGCGCGCTGCAAGAAGGTTAAAGCTTGCGCTCCGTGGCGCTGTCTTGGCCATTTGAAAATAATGCCTTGTTGCTGGACACCGGGCACATTGATTATCCTGTTGTTCTGGTCGGGCCACATAATGAAGCAGAGCAAATTCTCTCCGTGCCCGCTCGTTTTAGACTGAGGTATCTCAGGGCAGCGGGTAGATCAGCGCAGTCTCGGCCATATACTCGGGCGAGACGAGCCGGCGCTGGTGATTTTGCCATTGCAGCACGATATTACGTCGTCCTATCTGGCGTCCGGTATCGTCTACATTGTAGGTGCCGATCAAGGTCTGAATAAACATGCTGCGAAGTTGTTTGTTCACGGACGCGTGGTCCGTGGTGCCCGCCAGGCGCACGGCGGCTTCCAGTACCTGACCTGCGCTATAGCCGATGACCGCGTACACACCTGGTATGTAACCGTAACGCTGTTTGTAGCGATAGGCAAAATCCTGCGCACCTGGCTCCCGCGAACTGCGCAGCCACTGTACAATGCCCATAATACCCTCTGCATCCGCGCCCAACTCTTCCCCGAATTCATACAATCCAGGACCAATTGTGTAGGCTAGCATCCTCGGTTTTACCGCCTTCTGCTTAATAGCGCGTGTTAGAGCAATGGAGTCTTCCAGATAAGAAATCCCCAGGATCAGGTCGGCATCCATTTCATACAGGCGACCTGCCAGCCCTTCGAAGTTCCTTTCCTCCGGTGCGTAACCCTCAACGAAGAACAGCCGATCCCCGAGTTCCTCTCGCACTGCCGCGGCTACCTCTTCTGCAAATTCTGTTGTCGCATACACTAGGGCAACACTGTACGCACCGGTATTCTGAGTAAGGTGGATACCCTGAACGTAATCTCTGGCGGGTGTGTCCACACCAAATACATTCTTCAGGCCACGGGACCAGATTTCCTCAGAAGATGCCGCGGTCGTCACTATGGGTACATTGAATTGCTCTGCTACGAGCGTCGCTTTCAGTGTTAGTGAAGAGGAATAGGGGCCTACTAACAGATCGACTTTGTCCTCTTTGAGGAGGCGGTTGAATCCTTCCACTGTACCCGCGTCACGCGAGCGATCGTCGTAGTAGACGATATCAACGGTGCGGCCAAGCAGCGCGCCTCGGGTATTCACATCAGCGGCCCACATCTGCAGTCCGCGCAATTGCTCGACACCCTGGTCGCTGTAATGTCCAGTGAGGGATTGGGTAGTGCCAATTTTTATAGGTCCATATATAGGTACAGGCTCCACTGGGCTGGGTTCGACAGTGGGTTCCAAGGTTTGAGCGAACCCAGAGGCGGTCAAGGCGAACAGTAAACAGCTGGCTAAAAAAATCCGAATCACTTTTGTTTGCACCATCATTGTTGGACGTCCAGGTCGCGCTTGGTAGACCATAACCACCGCACCGTACGGTACTCGAAGGCGGAGCCCGTTTCATAGTAGCGGAACGAGGTGTTGGCCCGTGTATCGATGGGCCAGAGAACGGTTGTGGTGATCTGTGCCTCATCTGATTTCAGCAGCTCGTCTTGGATTACGCTGCGGACGTAAAAGTCTGGCACTAGCCCAATGCTGTCACGCACGTTGCTGGGTCCGAGAAACGGGAGTACGAGATAGGGCCCCTGGCCGACGCCCCAATGCCCCAGAGTTTGCCCGAAGTCTTCAACCGGGCGTGGAATTCCCAGCATGGTCGCGACATCGATGAAGCCCAGGATGCCGATCGTACTATTAACCACCACTCGACCGGTACTTTTGGCTAATTTTTGAGGTGCTAATTGTAGCGCCGAGTTGAACATGGTGATCATATCGTTAAAATTTTTGAAAAAGTTGTGTATGCCTGTCTGGGCAAAATTCGGCATGATCCACTGGTAACCTCGGACAACCGGCAGGAAGACGTAGCGGTCGAAATGATAATTAAAGTTGTAGATGCGTTTGTTCATACCTTCCCAAGGATCGTAAACAGCCAGCTGGTCCGGATGATCCGGCGGTAGCAGTCGATTTGCCGTAAATATCGGCCGCGGATAGTCAGCGACTTGATTTGTAGTCTGTGGGGTGCTGGCACAGGCCGCTAGCAACAACGTGATGATGATTATCGACAGGCTAGAGAGCAATCGCTGTATCACGGGCGCTCCCCCTGGGTGAAGGTCGCGACCATATGAGCCACATTATCCTTGTAATTCATGTTGCCGCAGTGACCGCCGATCGGATAGATAGTGGCCCTGTCACCGAACACTTCCGGGAAAAAATTGATCTCCCCTGGCTCTAGGATAATGTCGTCCGCGTTGTGCATCACCGATATTTTTTCTGCAGTACTTAGGTAGTCGGCGATCTCTTGCAGGCTTATGGCTGCGATGTACTTGTCGCGGGTAATGTCCGGATATTCTGCTTTGTAAAAGGGGAAAAAGAATTCGTGGTAATAGTCCGTAAAGCCAAGGCGTGAGGCAACCTGGTCATAGATCGCCAGGTTGCTGTAGCGGTTCAATTCCAAACCTCGGGGCTTAACATAACCGAAGTCGGCGACCACATCCGCAGTGAATACCAATGATGCCGAGGAGAGTCGGAAAGATGTACCTATCAGTGCCGCCAGTTGTTCGTCCTGTAGATTAAGTGCTTGAAAGGCTTTATAGAGAAAGTCCTCTCCCACTGGATCGGCAGCCTCATTGTACACCTTGGTATAAGCGCGCAGTAAGTTGCTGACGAAGCGATCAAAATTATCCATGCCTCCCGGAATGTTATTGATCATTCGATCAAGCAGCGATATAGAGTTGTAAATGGATACAGGCGGGTTGATAAGTAGTACGCGTTCAAAGTTGAATGTCTGACGCTCGTCATCCAACTTGGCGACGTACGCCGCGTTGAAGCCGCCAAGACTATAGCCTGTGACGTGGAAAGACGTGACATCGATTTCTTTGCCCAATTCATCCCAGATTTTTGCAAAGACCCGGTAGATGTCCTCGGCATCTTTCTGAGCATGCCCCACGACGCCGGTCGTCGATGCTGCAGTCACAAAATTGTTGACGGTGGGCGACGATATTGACACCACATGAAATCCTGCTTGGTAAAATGCCTTCGCCATATTTTTGTTTTTAGTGCCATTGTGAGAGGCGCCTGTGCCCGCGATGAGGAATATGAGAGGAGCTCGGTTGCGCTGTAACGCGACGGAATACAGCAGCTGGGCGTCATAGAAAAACACATCCGGTGTTTGTCGCTCTGGAAAGATGGTGATCCGCCGTTCTCGGAAGGGTATTTCGGGCAAATCGGCGGTGTACTCGGGCGGCGTGCCAACGACGGTCGCTACGAACCGGTCGGTAATTGGATAGCCGTAATTTTCCACGTTTACGGCGGAAGCCTGAACGAAGGATGAGAACAACAGAGCCCACAGGCCGGTGGTAACCGCCTGTGAAAGTGTCTTTTTTGAGTTCACTGGTGTTCCAATTAAGCCACAGGACCAGGCATTATAGTGGCACGATTGCTTGAGACTGTCACTAATAGGTAGGCAAAAAGGGTGCCGGTCTCTGCGCCAAACTTATCGGGAGAATCACCTTGACGAAAGAACAGACATTGGTTGTCGAGAAGCGCGACACAGTAGAGTGGGTGACTTTGAATCGACCGACCGCCGGCAATGCACTGAACAAGGAACTGGTGGACGCCCTGGTAGAGTACTTCGAGGGTTTGCAGGAGCGCGAGGATACAAGAGTTGTAGTGCTAAGTGCCCGTGGCAAACATTTCTGCGTCGGGTTGGATCTGACCTCTAGCGCCTTTGAGCTGCAGGCGCGGAATCCGCACTCGGTTTGGTCACTACAGCGGCGTATAGCCCGTATTTATCTTGCGATGCGAAAGTGTCCACAGCCCATTGTTGCACTGGTGCAAGGGGCGGCCTGTGGGGGTGGTTTCAGCCTGGTGCTGGCATCGGATATCCGCATCGCCGGCGACAGTGCCAAAATGAATGCCGCCTATATCAAGATCGGGTTGACCGGTTGTGATATGGGTAGCAGCTATTTTTTACCCAGACTGGTAGGCACGTCCGTCGCCTCTGAGCTGCTTATGACAGGGCGATTTATTCATGCGGCTAGGGCGCTTGCGGTTAATCTGGTGTCTGCGGTGGTGAAGGATTCCGAGTTGGCGGTTACTGCCGAGTCCTACATCGGCGATATGCTGGCCTCCTCGCCACTGGGTCTGCGCCTCACCAAGGACGCCCTTAACCTCAGTGTTGACGCGGCGAGTCTCGAGGCCGCCATGGCCCTGGAGGATAGGCACCAGGCGCTGTTGTCGCTGACCGAGGATGCCAGTGAGGCTGCTCTGGCCTTCTTCGAAAAGCGTAAACCGGCATACCGCAATCGGTAGGGAGAGAGGATAAAACGACGGCAAAAGGGCTAGATTACGGGCTGGTACGGCCCGCATCCTCAATTCGCCAACATTTCACGGTAATTTTCTGTATACTGGACGGCTTTCACCCCCAAACTAAGGCATTTGTATGGCTCGAAAACCCACCCGCGCGCCGGCGAAGAAAAAGCAGCCGGCGGCCGTTGAAACGTCCGAATCCATCGCGCAACAGACCCAGGCATTCCTCGAATCAGGTAACAAGATTGAGGTTATTCAATCCGGCGTTAGTGGACAACCTAGCATGGCGGCAAAAAGACACATTAAACTAGGGAACAAACAGGTCGCGTCTCAATAACGGACCTTGCTAGTAGGGTAGCCGGCTAGATCGGTAGGTAGAATTGCTCGTACCAGCGACGTAGTTTTGTGATCGGACCATCACCATCACATAACACAGGCTCCTCCCGGTACACCTTGTCTTTCCAGATTTCGACGTCTTGTGAAAAGGCCGTGTGTGCCATTTGCGGATAGAGTTGGGCGAAATCATCCGGCAATGGCGCATCATCCAAGCCGCTGACAATGACGGCGGAGCACAGATCCACTTCTTCGGCGTTGACCGCCGTGTGGGAGTTGACCCACCAGCTCTTGAAATTGAGTTGCGCACTCGTTGACTCGGTGTAGTAGTACATGATGGATGGCCCGTGGTACGTGGCGTCTCCCCAAGCGTTTGCTTCAGCGCTGGCATCACTGCGAGCCTCTTCGACGTCAAATAGCGTGCCCGGCGGTTTGATCATGCTGGCGGTGGGGTCCTGATCTATAGTGGATAATTGGGTTACTGTGCGGTCGCCGAAGCGGTTTTCCCAGGCGCGCACACAGCCACCATGCACGTGGGGGAAGTGCGCGATATCGACGATATTCTCGATGATGTCACAGGGCTTTGCTCGGATGCGGGAGCGGTAAAACGTCCAGTCCCCCCAGTTCTGCGGCCCCCACTCGAGGATGGTGGGTAGATAGTCCTCTGGGGGGAGGCCGTCTGTTGCATACCACAGCGCAATGAACCCGTTCTTCTCCAGTACGGGCCATCCCTGCAGGGCATGCTCTGCCTGCTCCGGGATCTTGTTAGCGTAAGGGATCGCCACACAGCGGCCTGACGGGTCGAAGGTCCAGCCGTGGAAAGGGCAGACGATATTGTCCTCGATGACGCGTCCGCCGCCGCTGGCCAGATGGGCGCCCAGGTGTGGACAGTGGGCATCGAGTGCGGCGACCTGGCCGGACGCACCTCGATACACGACCAGGTCCTGGTCGAAGTAGTGCAACCTCCTCACCTCACCCACGCGCAATTCCTGGGAGAAAAGCACGAGATGCCAGCCTCGGGCGTACCGACCGGGCTCGAGGAAGGCATACCTATGCCTATTCATCGGTGTCTCCCGCCGTCTGCTGGTCAGCGAAGGCCCACTGTGCAGCAATGTAGGCAAATGTCATAGCGGAGCCAATCGTTGCGCCCGCACCTGGATAAGTGTCGCCCATTGCGGCGGCGCTTGCATTTCCTGCGGCGAACAGGCCCTCAATGACCGAACCATCAGTGCGCAGGACACGAGCATATTCATCGCAAGATAGGCCGCCCTTGGTATCTAGGTCACCAGGGTCGCACCGCAGCGCGTAGTAGGGCGCGGTCTCCAGTGGCGCCAGTGAGGGGTTTGGCTTCACCGACGGGTCCGCGTAGTAACGATCGTGCTCGGATTCGCCGCGGCCAAATTCTGGGTCCTCGCCGACCCGGGCATATTGGTTGAATGTGTCGACCGTTTGGCGTAGGCGGTCGCTATCGATCTGTAACTTGTATGCCAGCGCCGCTAGGCTGTCTGCGCGGGTCAACAGCCCTGATTCAAAATTTGTGGCTGCCAAGCGGGCATCCTGCTCGATCTTGCCTGGCTTGATATGACCCACGGCATATTTACTGCGATAAGTCGCGTCAAAGATGAGATAACAGGGTATCGCTTGCTCACCGCGGCCATGACTGGCGTATTGCGCTTTGACAAAGTCTTCGTAGGGCTGTGCTTCGTTGGCGAAGCGCTTGCCTTGTTGGTTAACAATGATGGAGCCGGGGTTGGATTTGCCTGAAATGAGAGCGAGAACGCGGCCGTCCGGAATCCGGTAAGAGGGTGACCACCACGCGCACGCCATGAAATCGAGATCTGCGTCGATTTTCCCCGCGACGGTGATCGCGTCGCCGGTTGCCCCCGGGGCGGCGGCGGTCCAGTCACTGCCGATCGGCGCCTGTTGATAGCGGCGTCGCATTTCGGCGTTTTGCGAAAAGCCCCCCGTGGCGAGCAGTACGCCGCGATTGGCCCGCACGTACAGCATTTCGCCGGCACGCGCGACAAGTGCACCGCAAACACGGCCGTCCTCCTGCACTAGCTCCTGCAAAGGCGCATCAAGCCAGAGCGGTATATGGCGATCCTGCAGTGACAATCGTAAGCGCGCAATCAATGCGAGGCCCAGGGTGAGGCGGTTGTCTCGCTGTCGTTTGAGGCGCGCGGGGATGTCCATCAGGTAGCGCAAGAGCAGTCGCAGACCCGTTAGGTAGGAGCCTATGTTCATCTCTTGCAGGCTTACTCCTTCCTCCACGGTGAGGTTGAAGGGCAGCAGTAATCCGTCATAGTGCCCCACCCTGATAAAATCGGCGTCGGCACCCAGGCGGCGCAGATCGATCGGCGCGTTGTCCATGGAACGGCCCCCCGACTTGTAGCCAGGTGCCGTCTCGTAGTAGTCCATGTATTTAGGTAGGGCAGAATACTCCACGTGGCTGTGCTGCATCATGAATACGAGCATGTCGCGCGCGTGTTGGGCATACGCGCGGATGCGGGCATCGCTGACACTGTCACCAATTAGCGCTTTGAGGTAGGCGTAACCCTCTTCAACGCTGTCAGAAATCCCGGCGTCCGCCTGGCAGTGGTTTCCGGGTATCCAGGCTACCCCGCCGGATTTCGCTGTCGTGCCACCGTATAGGGGCTCTTTTTCTACCACCAGCACAGTGCCACCCAACTGATGGGCAACGATCGCACCCGTCATACCAGCGGCGCCAGCGCCGGCCACCAGCCAATCGATCTCCAGATCCGGATTTTGTAAAGGCATACCTTGCCCTTCCCGCGTTATTAAGTTGCAGTGTCGCAAAGCACCAGGTCGGGGACCAGTATCCCCTACAATTGGCAGTTACCAGTTCAATATTCCGGTCTTTTCTGTTGACCCCATAGCGTAGCGGTCCTATGTTGCCTGCTCAGACTAGGAAAAATGGTTGCGATAATGGAAATGATTCCTCTGGCGCAGATTCATGGCGTAGATGATCTTCGACTGGCGCATGTGGTTGCGCCGGAGTGTGGCCCTGACGATGTCGTGGTGCGGGTCCGCGAATGCGGTATCTGTGGCTCAGACCTCAGCTACCTGGCCATCGGTGGGTTGACTGGGCCGGATACGCCGATGCCGATCGGACACGAGCTTTGGGGCCAGGTGCAAGAAAAGGGTGTGAATGTAAATTCCGTTGACGTTGGTGATCGGGTGGTAGTGCAGCCCCTCGGCAATGGCAGCAATATCGGCAACGGAGGACCAGAGGGGGGCTTTTCTCCTTTGCTGCTGGTACGCGAAGTAGCGACGTTTCCTGACGCGGTGCATAAACTTCCGAAAGGTTTTCCAGCGGCGTACGGTGCGCTTGTTGAACCCATGTCGGTCGCTCAACACAGTGCTAATCGGGTATCCGCAGGACCATCCGATAAGGCGGTTATTTATGGTGCCGGTCCCATCGGTTTATCCTTATTACTGGTACTAGCCTACCGAGGTCTAAAACATATCGCAGTGATTGACCTGTCTGACAAGCGTCTAGATATTGCTCGGGCGCTCGGCGCCTCTGTCTTTCGGGGAGACGACCTGGATCTGGCGAAGCGATTGACTGACTTGCATGGGAGTACGAGTTTTTTTGGTATGCCGATGCCGGGTAGCACGGTTTTCTTCGAGGCGACAGGCGTGCGTGGGGTATTTGAAAATATCGTAAACATAGCGGGCCCTGGCAGCCGTATCTGTCTGACCGGTCTGCACAAAGAGTCGGCTACGGTGGATCTGGTGATGTTGTTGGCGAAAGAGATCCCGATTATTCCGGCAATGGGATACGAGCAAGAATTTAGTGAAGTGATTGATATGCTGGCCTCGGGCAAAGTAGACCCTACGGTGTTAATTACGCATCACTATTCTCTGACGGACATACAGGCGGCCTTCGCTCAGGCCAAGGACCCTCACCATGCGGTCAAGGTTATGGTCGATTGTCAATCTTGATTGAGCGCATGCAATATTAATCAGAGGAACTCAGAATGGATAAATTAGAGGGCCGCGTTGCGGTAGTGACCGGTGCGGGCTCTGGAATCGGGGAGGGTATCGCTTACGCCGCGGCGGAGTCTGATATGCGCGTGGTCGTAGCCGATATTGACGAAGATAAAGCCCGCGCGGTAGCGCGAGATATCGGAGATCAGGCCCTACCGTGTAAGGTGGATGTGTCTAGTCTCTCTTCGGTGGAAGCACTGCGAGAGACCGCCTTGTCTCATTTCGGGTCCATACATCTACTATGCAACAATGCTGGTGTTTGGATCGGGGCCCTGATGCAAGAGGCTGATATTAAAGATTGGCAATATCTTATTGATGTCAATCTGTACGGGGTCATTCATGGGCTGAAGGCTTTTCTCCCTGCACTGATTGCGCAGGGGGAGGGTCATATCGTCAACACAGCGTCGATGGGCGGTTTCATTTCTGGGCCTCCCGAGGGCTTGTATACCACGACTAAATTCGCCGTTGTCGGTCTTTCCGAAGCGCTGGCAATGGAGGTAGCGGAGCAGGGCATCGGGGTGTCGGTGTTGTGCCCTGGTCTCGTCAATACCAATCTGATTACCCAGTCCTTTGCAGTGCGCCCGCCGGCTTATGATCCGGGTATTGACCACCAGCAGCCAGCCCCCGATGTAGCCAGCGGAATATCGCCCCGGCTGGTGGGCGAGCAAGTGCTCGATGCAGTGCGCGAAGGGGCTTTCTATGTCATCACTCACGATGACTACCGGGATATCATCGCTATGCGTCACGATGGTATTTTGGCTGCCCTCGATGCACATGTGGCGCGCTATGGCTCCACCTCTGGTCGGGTGACTTGAAGTATTTCTCCTGTCTTTGCAGGAAGGGCCTCTTTGCTGGAATTCTCACACTGCTCGCACCCGCCTCGCAGTCGCTTGAGTACACTGAGAGCCGTCGAACATGCATTTCTCACAATGTTTTACGGCAGCCCTTTTTCGGTGATCTCCACGTGCACACACGATATTCCCTCGATGCAAGTACCCAAGGGACGCGTACAACTCCGTCACAGGCTTACGGCTTCGCACGTGGCGAAGTGCTCGGAATACAACCGTGGACCGACGACGGTAAACCTCTGCGCAGAGTGCAAATACCCCGGCCACTGGATTTTGCGATGGTGGCCGATCACGCGGAATTGTTTGGAGAGGTCCATATTTGCAACACATTGGGTGTCGAGGGACACGATTCCTGGGAGTGTATCCTTTACCGGCACTGGCCGCAGGGAGCCTATTACTTATTTAACTTCATGTCGTCAATGCATGCAGCGCATCTGAGCCTGTGTGGTGAGCAAGACAGAGTGTGCAAAAGCGCGTCTGCGGTCCCCTGGTTGGACCTGCAGCTAGCGGCAGAGGCGTATTACGACCGTACCGAAAATTGCAGTTTCACGACGTTTGTTGGTTACGAGTGGACAGGCATGGACGCAGATACCGGCGGCAATTTGCACCGCAATGTGATCTTTCGTAATGCGGAAGTCCCGGTTTTGCCGATTACGTTCATCGATAAGTCTGATGTTGAAAGTTTGTGGCGCGAACTAGATACTCAGTGCACTGAAAAAGAGGGTACATGCGATGCACTGGCTATACCTCACAATTCAAACTTAAGCGCTGGTGTTATGTTTCCTGAGAACAAGTCTATAAGCGTTGACTATGCCCGCCTGCGACACCGTTACGAGCCTCTACTCGAAATCATGCAAAAAGGCGGCGCTTCTGAGTGTTATTTCAAGGCGGGTATTTCGCAGGATGAACTTTGCGCTTTCGAGCAACGTCCAATTGATAACCTTGCCGGGTTCAATAATCCTCCCGGGCCCGATACAGGTTTTGCGCGCAGAATACTCCTATCGGGTATGGCGGTGGAGGCAAGGCTGGGATCCAATCCTTATCAGTTGGGTTTTATTGGTAGTACGGATACTCATCTCGGTACGTCAGGTGCGGTAGAAGAGTGGAACTTTCTCGGTCATGGCGGCAAAGGTGTGCCCGCCACTGACCGTATACCCGCTGGGTTGCCCGACCTGTTGATCAACAACCCGGGCGGTCTCGCGGTAGTGTGGGCAGAGGAAAACAGTCGAGACGCGCTGTTTGACGCCTTGCGCCGGCGGGAAACCTATGCCACGAGTGGCACAAGGATCGTCAGCCGCTTCTTTGCCGGATGGCACTTTCCTGACAACCTGTGTGCCTTGCCAGATAGACTCGAACGCGCTTATACCGATGGAGTCCCTATGGGGGGAGACTTGCCACCCGCAAGGCAGCGTCAACCAACATTTCTGCTCCTGGCGCGCCAGGACCCAGGTACCAAGACCTACCCGGGGACACCCTTGCAGCGCATCCAGATCATCAAGGGCTGGCTATCTGAGGCAGGTGAATTCCGTGAAAAGGTGTTGGATGTAGTGTCTAGTGCCAGCCCCGCCTTGTCTGCAGACAGCGCGACATGTGAGGCGCCAGCGGTTGGGGCCAGCGAATTGTGCGTGGTATGGAGAGACTCGCAGTTCGATCCCAATGAAAGGTCTTACTACTATTCCCGCGTACTGGAAATGCCGACTTGTCGCTGGAGCCAGCGAATCTGCTTAGAGCGGGGGGTCGACTGCAATATCCCCGAAACCGTGGGAAAAGGACTGGAGGCATGCTGTAGCGACGATCACCGTCGGGTTATCCAGGAGCGAGCGTGGTCATCACCGATCTGGTACCGACCAACACTGCAGGTTAAGCAAACAGCGGGTTGAAGAATTGGAATTTATTTCAGAGGTGGCGCAGCCAGTAGAGAATCTACCGCAAGAATCACCTGTTCAAACAGCAGAGCTCTGTTTTTTTGATTTACTGTCGTGGCACGAATGATGTCAGCCAGACCATGGAAGGTGAGGCTTACGGTGAGGAAGAGACGCCGTCTCATTTCTGCCGGCTCGAGATGGCCAAGGGCGCGCTGTAATAGCGTCTCAAGCTTTTTATCGTGCTGGAACCGAATGTTCGATTCCGAGTCAGGGCTGAACAGGGGGCTGTTGAGGGCTGCTAACTGGGAGAGGATTGTAATGTAATCAATGGCGGTGGGGTTCTGCCCGACGTAGTCGATTAAGGGACAGATCAGGGCGCGGGCGGCTAATTGCGACGTATTGTCCTCGTGCGCTGCGTCAACCACAAGGTAGGGCTGGCGCAGATCAGCAACCCGCCGGGCGTGCAGGTCGACGATCGATTGCAACAAGCCCTCTTTGGATCCAAAATGGTATTGCAGGGCATTGCGATTTTTTTGGCCCGCTGCCACTGTGATTTCATTCAGTGAGACGGAGTCAATACTACGGGAGGCAAACAAGTGCTGTCCGGCTTCAATGAAGCGTCGGCGCGTTTCAGCCGACCGAGCAGAGTGTTTATTGCCTGAGCCTGCCATTAATTTAAGGCGTTCCAGTCGATTGCACACAAACTTGTATCGCGAAAAAGATAGTACCCTCAAAGTTACATGACAAGCGGCGCTGCGTCATAGTGGTGTTCCAGTCAATCAAGATTTAGCACTTGTTTCGCGAAGCTAAGGACATATTGGGCGCTTACGCGCGTTGTGGGGTCCTCGAGAAACAATGTACCCGCGACCCGGCCGTCCCTGTCGACGATGATTACCCCTGGGTATGCGATGCCATAGCGCTCCTCGCCCGGCTTGTATGTCTGGTCAAGTATCCCCAGCGTTTTGAAACTTAAAGCGTCGACATCAGACAGCAATGGGATCGTAATACCGTATTTGGCTTTAAATATCCGCAGTAGTTCAGGGGGGTCGTAGCTCATAACCACCAGTCCAATGCCCGCGTCGCGGAACTCGCCCCTGTGCGCCTGCAACTGGATGATCTGCCGTATGCAGTAAGGACACCAATCATATGATCGGCTGGCGATAAACGCGGTGCCCTCTGAACCGGCAACGCTTTGTAGCATCGTGATGTTTTGGCCATTGTGACTTGCGCGCAAGCCTGGAAATAATGACCCGGTAACGGGGCCGGGGCTGAAGCTATCTGTGTCAGCCGAGACAAACATGCTTTTGGTCAGTTTATCGTCCGCAAAATCGCGAAGAGGCACGCGAAAAAAGTAGGCGACTAGCATCGCAACAGCCACAGCGGCAAGCAAAGGTTTCAGTACTTTTATCATGTTCCGCATACGGATGCTGTCTATTGCCGGCGTCAACCGGTTGAGTTTAGTCGAATTTTCCCGAAACTGGGCGGGCGATATTGTCGGCTAACCCTACTAACGCGTATGCTTTTACACCTTATTTGACATGACGGTGGAATAACGGATGTTTGACCAACTGCTCATTGCGGCGGTGTTCGTAGGGTTGGTGTATGGCTTGATTTTCACCAAATGGCGGGCGGCGTGGGTGTTTGTTGGCGCTATGGCCGTTTCTTATTTTGGTGGATTGGTAAGTTCTACCGAGGTTCTGGAGAAAGCGTCCAACCCCGGAGTGATCACGTTGATGATTCTGCTGCTGGTATCTACCGGGCTGGAAAAGTTGCCTTGGCTTGAGCAGCTATCGCATAAACTGGTCGGTCCTGGTTATTACGCCAGTCTATTGCGTATTGGAGTCGTTACAGCGATCTTCTCCGCTTTTGTGAATAACACCGCGGTCGTAGCGACACTTGCGCACACGGTGCGCAGTAATCGCTATCATGCCGCATCCAAGCTGCTAATACCCCTTTCCTACGCAGCCATTCTGGGTGGAACCACCACGTTAATAGGCACATCCACTAATCTTATCGTTAGCAGCTTTTTGCAAGATGCCACTGGCACCGGATTGGCTTTTTTCGATTTTCTCGTCGTCGGTCTGTGCGTGAGTGTCCTCGGTTTTGTAGCTGTGCTGGTGAGTTCGCGCTTCTTGCCGGTCAACAGTATGGATTCCATCGACATCAATGAGTACGTTATAGAGGCTGAAGTTAGTGAGCGGTCTGGTCTGATTGGAAAGACTGTGTTGGAAAATAAACTGCGCGACTTGGAGGATCTTTTTCTAGTGGAAATCGTCCGGGATAGCTACCTGATATCACCAGTGACACCACAAGAACATATCGAAGCAGGGGACAAACTGATTTTTTCCGGAGATATTAAACAGGTAGGAGCTTTGAAGGGTTTCGATGGGCTGCAACTATTCGCGTTGGAGGAAGGTTTATTGCGCGAAAATATGCAAGAAGTTGTGGTCATGCCCAACGCCACTATCGAAGGCAAGACGGTTAAAGATAGCGCCTTTCGGTCAGTATTTGATGCGGCGGTGGTCGGTATGCGCCGCGGCGGTAAGCGTCTGTCGGGTAAATTGGGTAACATTACGATTCAGGCTGGCGATAGTATGATGTTGGCAGTGGGGCCAGACTTTAACGAGAGAAAAAATCTCGACAAAAACTTCGCTATTATTAATGAAGCAGTTGGCGAGAGGCGTACCACTGCTCTTCAGAATTATCTGATAACAAGCTTGTTGGTCGTGGTCATCGTGCTGGCCACGTTGGAGATCGTCCCCTTACTCAAGGGCGTGGCCCTACTGCTGCTCGTGATGCTTGCGACCCGCATTGTAACCGGTTCTGAGCTAAGGCGGCGCTTCCCCTTTGAACTTTGGTTAATCATTGCCTCCGCTCTCACGCTGTCGCAGGCCCTGAGCAATGCCGGTATGGTAGAGCTGATGGCAGATAGTCTGCACGGCAGCCTCTCTGCCATCGGCCCCTATGGCGCCCTGATAGGCATATACTTCGGTACGGTGATTCTGACCGAGGTTATGACCAATAATGCGGCAGCCGCCCTTAGCTTCCCGGTAGCGTTCGGGCTGGCTGAAACCTACGGCGTCAACTTCATGCCTTTTGTCATGGTAGTCGCCTATGGGGCTAGCGCAAGCTTCCTCACACCCTATGGCTATACGACCAACCTGATGGTGCAGAACCTTGGAAGCTACGAGTTCAGAGATTATACGCGGGCCGGCATATTGGTATCAGTGGTATATGCTTTGACTGTTATCTACTTGGTACCGAGGGTTTTTCCGTTCTAATAGCACGTTTTAACGGCGCTATTGCTCAGCTCATGCCAATAGTAAAACCGCCGTCTACGGGTAGCGTCTGGCCGGTGATCCAGGCTGCTGCGGGTGACGTGAGGAAGAGGACCGCGGCGGCGATATCGTCGGGCTCGCCAGTGCGTTTCAAACCTTGTCGCTTCAGGGTCTCTTCCACCATTTCCGGCATGCTTTCCAATACTGGCGAAGTGAGATTGGAACGTGTTAGTCCTGCCGCAACGGCGTTAGCGCGGATACCATCGCGTCCCCAACTCATGGCAAGCGTTTTTACAAGCTGTACCAGTCCCGCCTTGGCAGGGCCGTACCCGGGTGTCCACTCGAAGCCAAAGTAAGATGTCATAGAGGCAATGCCCACAACGCTGGCACCACCGGGAAATGGGCTGGCCGCCAGCAGTGGTTTGCATGCAGAACTGAGGTGGAAGACGCTGGACAGATTGACAGAAAGCGATTGATCGAAACCATCTGCTTCCCATTCCGCTGCCTGCGAGCCGCCGGCATTGTTGACCAGGATATCTAGATGACTAAGTGATGTGGCAAGAGCATACAGTGCGTCACGGTCTGCCACGTCCAATTGGCGGTAAGTCAGACCCGACAGGTCTGTCGGGTAGTCTGAAGCATGCGGTTTGCGGCCGGTCACCAGAACTTGTGCGCCCGCCTCAAGATACGCTTGAGCGCAGGCGTGACCTATACCGCTGGTGCCACCGGTAACCAGCACGGAGGCACCGGCGTAATGATACTGTATGTGATCGAACATGATAGATGTCTCGCTCCGTTACAGGAAATACTAGAGTGATACGAAAATAATCGCAAAGAAGGTGATCGATGGTCTACAGCTGCGGTAGGGAGGTATTGACCAATCCCGCACTCCAGCCCCCGTCGGCGACAAACTCTGAGCCGGTGCTGTAGGAGGCCTCATCTGATGCAAGAAAGGTTGTGAGCGTGGCGACCTCTCGGGGTAGACCGACTCGCGGCAGTGCATGGTCGTTGTAGAACGTATCGGCCTGTTCCTGCGAAATAAAGTCAGCGCCATGCATTGCCGTATAAATACCTCCGGGGTGGACGCTGTTCACGCGTATGCGGTATTTGCCCATCTCCAGTGCCGCCGTTTTGGTCAGCCCACGCACTGCCCATTTAGAAGAGGAATAGGCAGCGAGAGAATTCTTGGACTGTAGACCGTCGATAGAGGAAATATTAATGATGGAGCCACCACCGTTGACCTTCAGGCACTCAAAAACCGCCTGTATACCGAGAAACACCCCCAGCTGGTTAACACGAATGACCGCCATAAAGTCTTCTTCGGTGGTATCAACGATCGATTTCTGCAGTAGTATGGCCGCGTTGTTCACTAAAATTGTCAAGTCCCCCAACTTACCTGCCGCGTCAACTGCATGGTCCCAGTCGGCCTTTCGAGTAACATCCAGATGCATATAGGCCGCTGTGTTCCCTAGCTCGGCAGCGAGTTCTCGTCCTGCCTCATCCAGGACGTCGCCGATAAGAACATTTGCGCCTTCCTCCACGAATAAGCGCACGGTGGCCTCACCCATGCCCCTTGCTCCGCCGGTAATGATTGCAGTTTTGCCTGCCAGTCTCGCCATACGAATGCCTGCCTCTGATTGTATTCAAGAATCTATAATAACAGTGGGCTTGGATGTCGCACATGGACCACTGCGTCGTGCCAACATTTTAGCGGTAGCGGGGTATAGCTGCTTAACCAAGAGATTTAGCTTAAGTGAAATTGCATTGTCTACAGTGGCATCAAGGGCAAAACCGGGTACCGGAAGCGGTGAATTGATCTATAAACGGCCTGGGCGTGATCAGATGAGAGAGATGGGGTAGGTTAAAAAAAGGCGGACACATTGCTGTGTCCGCCCTGTGAGAATGGACGCGCGCTTAGAACCGGTACAGTGCGCTGATGCCCCACTCGTCGTACTCACTGCGCAGCTTGGTGCCGTCACGCCTGTTGATGTCATCGGGATCAATGTAATTATAGTCCACCTCAACAGCGAGATTCTCGGTGATGAACCACTCGACACCGGCACCGTAAACATCGACATCGAAGCCTTTGAAGTCATCCTTTTCGAAGTCGGCGCGGATACCCAAGTTGTTGCCGATGTACCAGGTGGCACCAATGTTCCAGGTAGTAGGGTCGTCTTCACCGCTGACAACAGTCTTGCCACCACCCGCACGTGCCTTCAAGCCACCGTCACCGCTGAAGGGGAAGAAGTGCTCGAGCTCTGCGCCCCAACGGTCAGCGTCGCCGCCATTATTGATGTTGACGTTTTGATAGCCCAGGATCAGCGTGGTGGTAT
>JABSPW010000034.1 GCA_013214285.1 Halioglobus sp.
CACCGCCCCCGAGCGCCGCGTAAAACAAGTTCTTGTGTGGCCACATTACACCCTTCGGCATCCCAGTAGTGACTCCGGTGTAAAGCAAAAAAAGGTCGTCATCTGCCCGCTCACCGAAGTCGCGCGAGTCCACTTGCCCTCGCATGCTCGCTTCATATTCAATGCTATCGATTGCGGCAGCATCTGCTTTGGAGTCATCGGTGACATGAATGAAGGTCTCCAGATCAGGAGCCGAGCCCTTTACCTCTGCGATATGTGATGAAAATTCCTGGTGATGGATACAGGCAACCATATCGGCATTATCAAAAATATAGAGCAACTCTTCTTTCACGTAGCGATAATTAACATTAATCGGCACCGCACGAATTTTGAAACAGGCCAACATCCCCTCAAGGTATTCATTACAGTTGTACAGATACAGTCCAACGTGGTCTCCGGCCTTCACACCCCGAGACGTAAGATAATGCGCAAGCCGATTTGCCCGCTGATCCAGCTCTGCGAAAGTGGCCCGCTGCTCACCACAAACCAACGCGCTACGCGTCGGCACTTTATCTGCTACCATCTCAAAAAGATCAGCAATATTGAAGTGTTTAGCCATCAGCTTTTCTCCGACCCAACAACCCACATGGCATAGAATTGTGCGCCGCCTCCGTAGGCGTGTCCAAGTGCAAGCTTCGCGCCTGGTACCTGATGATCGCCAGCGTCATTGCGCACCTGCCGCGCGGCTTCTGCGAACCGAATCATACCGGATGCCCCGATAGGGTTGGACGACAGAACGCCACCGGAGGGATTCCACGGTATATCGCCACCGTCAATGAGCGAGGTAGCACCCTCCATTGTCAACTTCCAACCCTCGCCTTTTGGCGCGAAGCCCAGATTTTCTAACCACATAGGTTCGTACCAGCTGAAGGGGACGTAGACCTCGGCGACATCCAGGTCCTGACGCGGATCTTTGATACCGGCTTGAGCGTAGACATCAGCGGCACAGTCGCGACCTGCCTGCGGATTGACCTCTTCTCGTCCGGCATACATGGTAGGCTCGGAGCGCATGGCCACACCGCGAATCCATGCAGGCCGCTTCGACGCCTTATCTGCAAGTTCCTCATTGGCAATTACCATAGCGCAAGCGCCGTCCGAGGATGGACAGGACTCCAGATAACGAATCGGATCCCAAAGCATAAAGGATTCCGCGACCTCTTCCATGGTGATATCAGGCAGCTGCAAATGCGCGAGTGGATTGCGCGCTCCATGCAGGCGATCCTTCACTGCCACTTTAATTCCAACCTCATCAGGCGCGCCAGAACGCCTGATGTACTCGCGGATGATAGGCGCAAAATAACCACCGGCACCGGCATTTAGATGCGTCGAGAACGGCTGTGGGTTAGACAGCGCCCACATGGCATTAGACTCCGATTGCTTCTCAAAAGCCACTGTAAGGACGCGCTTGAATGTGCCACTCTGCACGTGCGAGGCCGCTACCAGTGCAGTGGAACCTCCCACGGAACCCGCCGTGTGAACCCGCAGCATGGGTTTACCATTGCAGCCCAGCGCATCTGTCAGGTAGATCTCGGGCATGATGACCCCCTCGAACATATCTGGCGCTTTACCAAGAATTACCGCATCTATGTCCTTAAACGTGAGGCCCGCATCATCAAGCGCATTCACCGCCGCCTCGCGGACAAGGCCCGCGATAGAGACATCGTCACGCTTGGTGGTGTAGCTGGTCTGGCCGATGCCGACCACTGCTGCCAAATTCGCCATTACGCTGCCTCCCCTTTTTCCAGTATCGCGACTAGGTTATGCTGCAGGCAGGGGCCTGAGGTGGTATGAGCGAGGCCGCGATCCGCTTCTCCCCTGACAATACGATTAAAAACCTCACCGATACGGGACAGGCCAGACGCCATCATTAGATTTCCCGCCAGCACACCACCCGATGGGTTGATGCTGGTGTCATCGCCTAGACCTAGCGCACGGGTGAGGATAATTTCCTGGTGACTAAATGGCGCATAAAATTCTGCGACGTCCACCTTGCCCTCGCCCATGCCAGCATTTTCTGCCGCCTTACGGGTAGAAACAGAATCGGTAAGATCACGCATGCCCGGGTTATGGCTCTCGATAATGTGATCGATACCCGTGATCACCGCGTAGGGCAATCCCCATTCCTGCGCCTTCTCCACGGTGCAAATCACCGCGGCACTGGCGCCATCGGACACCGGACAGATATCTGCCTTGCGCAAGGGCGACAGATAGGTCTCTTCAGCGAGGACCTCATCCGCGGTTACGTCACCCTTCAATTGGGCGTGCGGATTATTTAGGGCATTGCGGCGCGAGCGAGCAACCACCTCGGCCATATCGCGCTCTGTGATCTTGCCCTGATCAAGCATCAGGCGGGCCTGCAGTGCCGCCAGGGAAATCGTATCTACCCACTGGGGCGCGAGATAATAAGGATCCAGTTGCTGGCTGAGCACAATAGGTAATTCACCCGGAGAGGACTTGCCAAACCCATAGATCAACGCCGAGTCTGCGTGGCCCATCCGAATCTTCAGAATAGACTCGTAAAAAGCCCAGGCCGCATCCATCTCCACGTGCGACTCCTTGATAGGCGGCACCGCGCCCAAGGCATCCACACCCAAGACAAACGCAAAAGCCGCTCCCTGCAGATAGTCACAGCTGCCCGAGCAGACGAAATCTACATCCTGTGCATTGGAGATACCTACCTGCTCGAAAACGCGTTCGAGCACGGGGATGATCAGTTCAACCTCGTTCAAGGCCCCGGCGTCAGAAACGCAGTCCGATTGCTGGTAGCCCACGATTGCAATTTCTTTCATCACTCAGCCCTCCAAGCCCGTGACCGGCAATTTGCCGATTTGCTCGACAGGCACGTCCGGCTCATCAATCGGCTTGAAATACTTGATATTATCCATGGCATAGTCCCACTCATCCTCGGGTTTCCAGATCGCCTGTACACGCTGCCCGATATGCACCTCCGCGTTATCGCACTCACTCATCAAGTGAATAAACGAGATGTTGGCGCCATCAGCTACCAGGTTCGCCACCACAAAGGGCGGCTCTATAGGATTACCAGGAATCGGGATGTGCACGATGGTAAAAGACTGCACCGTCGCCTTGTCCGATACCTCCACCTCTTGTTCTGTCGGCAGCCCAGTAGCAGGGCACGATCCACGCGGTGGCACATAGACCGGAGCCCCGGGTTCCGCGCGACACTGCCCTGTCAACTTCCCTTTCTTCAACTGCGCAAGAAAGCGCGTCGGCGCGGCACCTGCGGTAAAGTTGTACTTAAGGTAAATCGGCGCTTCTATGCCAGTGATGATTTCATGCTGTTCGCTCATGCTTTTCTCTTCGCTCATGGCCGCTTACTCCTTCACCAACTCAAAACACCGGATATCGGTGATAAAACCAATAGTGTCATCCGCCCAGACGGCCTTGACGCGGGCACCCGTGCTGACGTCGCTTTCCTGCTTGGCAGCAATACAGTGCACCATCGGCACATCGGCACCGTCGAGCTTGATCAACGCCCACGCAAAAGGTTTGTCCATAGGATGGGCCTCTCGAGGATGCTTCACCCAGGCGAAACTAACAACTTCACCTTCCTGCCCCACGGCGACAAAATCACTGAGCGCCTCCGCAGTATCCGGATCGTACTCCATTGGCGGCACAACAACGCGCCCGTCACTGGCTTTGATGCCAACAATATTGCGTTTTTTCAATTCGGTCAGAAATCGACCGACTACCGGCCCGGTCGAGCGCGTATAGGTGAAACCAAGCTCAAAAGCCTGGTTGAGGATATCCGGTTGCGACACAGTCACAGTCCTCCATCGTTGGGTATGGAATCGGTGAGCCAGTATCAGTGAGCTGCCCAAACCACTCAATGACACTTGGGATCACCTGTTACTGACATTTCTGATCATAGTGGTGGTCGCCAGAGCGCATGGGTGATACGCGCAACCAGGGCTCCAAACGGGTTGCTTTACTTGTACCACCAACGGCAGAATGCGTGTCCACCATCCGTGCCACCGTCGGATAGCCCATAATAGGGCAGGACCCACTGAACATTGCAGGAGCTAACCCATGTCAGTCTCAGCCTCAGGTTATTTGCGTATCGCCTCGACAGACCCAACCGCCTGGATGACTTTCGCCACGCAGGTTTTAGGCCTTATGGAGGCTGAGCGCGACGATGCCGGCGGTGCCCGATTCCTGCGTATGGACGACCACCCCTTCCGTTTCATGATCGAACCGGGCGACATCGATGCGCTGCTTGCCACCGGGCTCGAGTACCCAACCGAGCGCGCCTGGCAGAGCGCCCTTGATGCGCTCTCAGACGCCGGTCACACAGTGGTTGCAGGCTCTGCAGAAGCCGCCGCGCGGCGTTGCGTCAGTGCCTTCGCTACGGTCGACGACCCTTGCGGCAATACCCTGGAACTGTACTGGGGAAGACAGCTAGACTACGTTCCATTAGACTCTGCTGTCGGCGTATCCGGCTTTGTTACGACCTTTGAGCAAAGCGGCGATCTGGGCTTTGGCCACGTTGTGATGCCCGCGCCGAGCATTGAGGCCGCTACCGCATTTTATACGGATCTGATCGGCACAGGCCTCACTGACACTCTCTACCCACCGGGCATGGATGGCGTGAAGATCAATTTCATGCATGCCAACAATCCACGCCAGCACTCGGTTGCGCTGTTTGGCGCTCCAAATCCCCTGGGTATTGTTCACCTAATGGTGGAAGTGCAAAGCATGGATGACCTTGGGCGAGCCATTGACAGAGCAAAGCAAGCCGATGTGCACTTCCTCGCCACGCTGGGGCGTCACGTGAATGACAACATGTGTTCTGTCTACATCGTGGCGCCTGGGGGAATCGCCGTGGAGTACGGCTTCGACGGCCTGCTCATTGACTGGGAAAACTACACACCCACCATCAGTACAGAAGGCGACCTGTGGGGGCACGAATACAACTTTCCTGGCATGCCTGAATAAGCTAGCACTATCCTGCAACAGCACCTATGGCAGCGCCGCGCGGATGGCATCGACAGAACCCAGTAGCTCCATTGCGGTATGTAACTTCTCCAAAGACGCTAGCACATAGTTACGCGGCTGCCACGCATCGCCCATAGCGAGCGTGACTGCCGCACCAACCCAGACATAAGCCGCATGCCACTGGTATTGCTGCCACAGTAAATCGGCGCCAGGCGCCGGCACACTTAGCGCGAGTAATTGTTGCCGGTAGTAGTCAATGCACTTTCTGCCAAATTCGAGCTGATCACGCTTTGTCAAGGTTCCTGCCAGGAAGTAACCCACATCCCGCATAGCCGAACCTCGAGCGACTAAAGCCCAATCAAGAAAACCTGGAGTGTCTCCATCGCAGAACAGATTGGCATCGTGCACATCTCCATGAATAAGTGTGGGACAACCGCTCTGCCAGAGTTGGTGTATGTCGTCTGCTCTAGACAGGTACAAATCGCCCATCGCATTAAATACAGGTGGCATATCAGCCGCGTGACGTTCTAGTGACAAGGCAATCAATTGCAAGGCTATGTCGTGTTGCAGTGGCGGCTGTACCCAGGAGAGGTCTGTTGCGAAGCGCGGCGAATCCCAAAAGGCCGCGTGCAACGCTGCGAAAGCTTTGAGCACACTATGTACATAATCCATAGAATAGCGGTTAGCAGCGTTCTGAAAGGTACAGCCAGTATCATCAAGGTTTTCCAGCAGCATAATATACTGCTCGCCACTGTCCTCGCCAGCCGCGAAATAACAGCGAGGCACACGCACCGGGACTTCGTCTGAAAGACTCGAGTAGAAGCGTGATTCTCGCAAGCCCATACCGCTTGACACTACGAAAGCACGCTGCAGCTCGTCGGTGGGAGGAAGCTTCACGAACAAACGCAGTGGCAGGCGTGTCGCCTCACCGTATTGCATTTCCAATAGCGCGCGCCCCGTAGTTCCTGCATGGGAATCAACCACGGAAAAAGCTGCAACGGGAGTTGCCAGCACCTGTGACAACCATTCTTTGCTAAGGCTTTGCAGGTCTTCAGGTATAAACAATAGGGTACCCCAAACGGAGTTATTCAGATATCGGCTGTCTGGCGTCAGCGTACTTCGACGGTCACGGGAATCCAGCGACTAAATATGTAACCCAACGTGCCATTTTTTTTCAAGGTACGCAATGCGTCGTTCAACGCTGCGGCAAGCGCTGTGTCGTCCTTGCGCACTGCCCAAGCTAATTGCTCATCGGTTAGCGAGTGATACAAACTGATCAGGTCAGTATTGTCGGGTGAAGTCGCTAATTGCCAGCTCGTCGGAGCATCGTGTATATACAGATCGATTTGATCCCGGCGCAGACCTGCGAAGGCTTCAGTCGGATTAGCGTACAAAATGACCTGGGCATCCGGCAACTTTTCTTCAGCAAAAATCGCGCCGGTCGTACCGGGTTCAACACCGATGCGAACGCCCTCCTGGTAAATTGACCAGGGCTGAGAGAAGCGCCCGACCTTGTCTGTGCTCATAATAGCCATTTGACCGATGTTCATATAAGGCTCAATAAAGGTCACCAGTTCGCTGCGCTCGGGCGTGACACTGAGGCCCGCCATGATGACGTCCACCTTACCCAACTGCAAAGCCGGTATCAGCTCCTCAAACGGCAGGTCCATTAGAATCATTTCCTTACCCAATACTTCACCGACCGCCTTTGCGCTGTCCGCCTCAATGCCCACAATGCGTCCTTCATGTTTATAGACCAGCGGAGGATAATCCCCTGAGACGCCGACCTTAATACCCTCGGCTAAAGCCAGGGCGGAGGATATCGCAAACAGCAACGCGAGCATTGTCTTGTGAAGCATGGCCACTCCCTCACTGTGAACAGAAGACTCGCAACAATGTAACACTGCCGGAACGCCTGAGGGAAGCGGCCTGCATAGCCTGCGAAAACCGTCCAGCTTGACGATTTCGGGGTCCTTTGCCATGCTGAAAACGACCTTGCGCTTGCGCCTGGTCGACCTCACACGTCTGTACCTACCCAACCAACACAGGAATTCGAGCCATGATCAAAGTAATCAGAGCTTCATTGTTATTTCTTGCTCTCGGTTTGTTCAGCCAAATAGCACCGGCCGACGAGTACCAGGATGCAATCAATGTATTCCGAAACGCTGGTGAGAGCAGCGCGTATTTCGACAACAGTGTCGGCTACGCAATTTTTCCCACAATCGGCAAGGCCGGTATTGGCATCGGCGGCGCCTATGGCAAAGGGAAAGTATACAAAGATGGCAAGATCATCGGAGACACCAGCATGACTCAGGCATCCATCGGTTTGCAACTGGGCGGCCAAGCCTACACCCAAATCATCTTCTTTGAGAACGACGCCGCCCTGAATGATTTTACCTCAGGCAGCTTCGAATTCGGAGCCGAAGCGAGCGCCGTCGCGATTACCGCGGGTGCTTCGGCCAGTGCCAACACCGCGGGCTCTAGTGCTGGCATCAGCGCCGGCAAGAATGATGCGTCCAACAAGTCACTGGGCTACCGTAAGGGTATGGCGATCTTTACTGTCGCCAAAGGCGGACTGATGTATGAGGCATCCCTCTCAGGCCAGAAGTACAGCTACGAACCACTAAAGTAATCATAGTTCCACAGCAAAGCCGCTCACGGTGTGCGGCTTTGCCTACCACTCTTCTCCACAAGGACGTATCACGAGATCAAGAGTCCAGGCCGACTGCGGTTGGTGTACCACGTGGTAGCATCCGCTGGCGATATCGGCCAGTGTGCGCTGCAAGGTTTCAGCGTCAGCCACGTCGCAGACAAAAGGCAGCGTATTGGGCACCTCTGCCGCCAACGTCTGCAATCGTTCCTAGTTTCGCGAAATCATCGCGACACGATAACGCTAGGCAAACTTTCTGATCAGCGCGGAACCGGTGCCTGGTCCAACGCCGATAATCACACAGAGCTGGTCCATTATAGCTTCTCCACTGTGCCCTTGTCCCCGTCCAGGCGGATACAATCACCGGTTTCAAGGTAGCGGGTTCCCTCCCGCGTATTTACCACGCAAGGCAAACCATACTCCCTAGCGATCACAGCACCATGGGACACGGCACTGCCAAGATCGGTCACTAAGCCACCAATCAAGCTGAAGTAAGGAGTCCAACCGATATCAGTAATCGGCGTGACCAGAATTTCGCCAGACTGCAATTGCGCTGCTTCGTCCAGGGTATGCGCCACGCGCGCGATCCCCTCCACGATACCGCGGGAAGCCGGTCGCCCGTGGATGACGCCCTCAATGACGCGGATGGGCTGCGGCTCGAGCGGCTGCGGAATACCGACTGAAATCTCAGGGAATTCCAATTGCTGCTGGAAGACCAGCGCGTCGCGCCGGGATGCAGCCCGCTTTACCGCCTGCGCGTCGGGTCTGACAACAAAGTCGGGCAGCTCCGTTACGCTGAAGAAGTATACCAAGTCTGCGTCAGGCAACGCGCCTTCGGCCTCGAGCAATCTGCCCAAGTGACGGAAACCTATCTTGAAACGGTGCGCTACATCCACTAATTGTGACTTGGTGTGCTCGCGGCGCCGAATGGCATTATGCGCCTTTGGTAATAACCAGCGCAGCCCCCGACCGAGACCCTCCAGATCCACCGCGTCTTTATGTGACATCACACCATTACTGCTGCGCAGGCGCGCCGTGACGGCAGCTCGCATGCTCATAATCAGTGGCGCGGGGTCATCGACCCAAGCCGGATCGCGCATACATAACTCGCGATAGCCTCGATGGCCATGTTCCGCTAGAAAACGCTCGAGCAGCGGCGACAGCGCCGCATCCGCGCGCAACCACGCCAGGGCCTGCACCGCATTCGCTTGAAGAAAGGACTCTGACGCTTGCGGGTGATCTGCTATTCGATCAATCAAATCATCCAGTTGGTCCAGCATCAGCGCACTCTCAACACCGGAGGCACCAGCAAGCAAACGTACTGCTTCTCCCTGCTCCTCCGCCGTACTATTGTTGGATCGACCAGAGACCATGTTTTCCACTAAGGTACAGAGAAACCCCGACAATGCTGACGACTGGATATGGACCGCCATTGCACGCTCAAAAAAAGCTGCCTTGCTGGATAACTGCGCCCACATACTGTCACTGGAACTCATCTGCTCAATAACGAAGGCATCGAGGTCGCTACCAAATTGATCAACCACTGTCGGCGCTTGCAAACAGTAGCGTAAAAGTTTGACTGTATTCATTAATCGGCGCAGGAAGGGCCGTGGTGTCATTGGCTTTAATTCTGGCACGATACGACCACACAATGCTTGAGCAGTCTGTTTTTCATCGGAGCCCAGCACGGCTGCCGACATCACAACATTGCCGGAAAGGTTGAGCAGCAAGTGCCCATAGGCCCAGGCAGTAATCTGCCATTCACGCTGTATCCGGGATCGTGCACCGACAGCGAACTGCATGTGCTGTAATCCGTAGTCAATCCCCCAGCCGGTAAACGACCCCGTCAACGGACTCACAGCACCGGGCATCATCTCGCTTACATTACTGATAGTGAGCACGTCGTCCGGACGAGGCAACGCGGTGTCAAACTCATTAAGGTCCGCGGGCAATGTCGTGACAGGCCGTGCCTGTAACCAGTACAACCCACCCTGCTGATCGATGGCCCATTCGAGGTCTAGTGGATGACCCTCCTTTTCTGCCGCAGCGCGGGCCTGGGTCGCGATGGCGAGCAGTTCATCATCTTTGAGAACTGGTTCCACACCGGTCAATTGGCGACGCACAATAGCGCCAGTACTGTGCACGGCATAGTGGTCTGGTGTTGCGTCGCCACTCACCAGTGTGTCACCCAAGCCCTCCACAGCATCCACGACCAGCAGATCGCGTCGGGCGCTCACCGGGTCAGCGGTGAAAACCACACCCGCTGCCCGAGCATCCACCATGCTCTGAACCACCACATTCATCGTCACCCTATCTCCGCCAGAGTGATCACGATGATAACTCTCCGCGCGCCGATTGGTTACCGAATCGACACAGTGACGTATGGCCTGTCGCAGTGCCTCCGTACCCTCGACGTTCAGCACGGTTTCATACTGACCCGCATAGGAGGTCTCTTCACCGTCCTCTCCCTGCGCCGATGAGCGCACAGCTACTTTAGCGCTCCCCAGGGCCGCATAGGCCTCGTCGAGTTTTTCCGGAAAGACTTTGCCAGACGCCTCGCAAACAACAAACGCTGGAGGAACCGGAAGACCCAAGGCGGCCAGTCTAGCCAAACCATAGGCCTTGCCTCCCGCACGGGCATCGGTAATGTCCTTCAGAGCGCTGACGAGTCCGCCCACGTCCGAGGCGTCAGCGGGCCGTTCACTCGATGCATCCGACACCAGGCTCATTCAGCTCAGTCCTAGCATCGCAGCCTCTGCCCTAAGCACCTCGTCCACCACCGGATGGACCTTCACTCGCCTTATAAAGTCATTGAATCGTGGCCAACGCGCGGCATCAGGCTCGTAACCCGCGTAAGCGGCGTTCACGAACGGACTCATTAGTCCAAGGTCGGCTAGCATAAAATCTCCAAATACAAAGCCACTCTCAGGCACCTGCGATTCCAGGTAGTCAAGAATCGGAGGGAGCCGATTAGCGATGATTTTTTCCACCAGCTCTTCGTCTGCTTCCTGTTTAAGTACCATGGGACGCATGAAACGCTGGAAAAAAATACCCGCGGCGAGCTCGGCGACACGGGTGCCACCCAGCTCTTCGTACCAACGAGCGCGCGCCTTGTCGGCAGGATCTGAGGGGTAAAGAGCAGGTTCGGGACAGCTGTCCTCAAGGTACTCACAGATCACGGTAGAGTCGCAAATGACGAGATCGCCCTCTTGCAGCGTAGGTATCTTGCCAAGAGGGTTGAGCTTCATATAGTCGGTGTCGCCAGTAAATGGCATTTGTTGAATTTGCTCGTAGGGCAACTCTTTGATCTTCAGTGCGACAAGTACTTTACGAACAAATGGCGAAGCGGATGCGCCGTAAACTACTTTCATGGCTCACCTCCCACGAAACTTGTGCTCATCCACTGGGCCACGGCCTGGCCGATCTCCACTGGAGAATCCTCCTGAATAAAGTGCGCACCTCTCACTGTTACCTCCTGCTGGTTGGGCCAGCGTCTACAGAACTCGCGCTGCCGACCCGTCAGTATCGACCCGGGTTCGGCGTTGATAAATAACTTGGGCAAATGCCCAGTGGTCAGGAGCCAATCGCCATAGCCTTTCACCAGAGCCACCATCTCCGGCGGATCCCCATCAATAGGAATTTGACGTGGCCAATTCAGCGTGGGCTGACGATCGTCCGGCGTCCCAAAAGGGCCCCTATAGTGCGCCATCTCCTCCTCTGTCAGATCTCTAAGCACGGCACTGGGTAGTACCGCATCAACAAACATGTTGCGTTCCAGAATCAAGTCCTCTCCCTTATCAGACCGGAATCCCTGAAAAATACCTCGTGCCGCCTCCGGCCAGTCCGCCCAAGTGACCGGGCAGACAATGCCCTCCATATAGGCTATGCCTCGCACAGCATTCGGGTGTTGCTGAGCCCAATAGAAACCCAGCGCACTACCCCAATCATGGATAACGAAAGTCACACCGCGGTCCGCTCCGATCTCCTTCAACAGGCCCTCGAGGTAGTAATAAGCAACCTTGAAACTGTAACGCTCTGGCCCATCAGCGGCAGGCAGCTTGTCTGAACTCCCCTGCCCGATAAGATCTGGCACAATCACGCGACCGCAGTCCTGTACATGTGGAATCACATTGCGCCATAAATAGGATGATGTCGGGTTGCCGTGCAGCATGACAATCGGCGGCCCCTCGCCTACCTCTACATAAGCGATACGCTTATCATCAACATTGGCATACTGCTTGCCGTATGGCATATCTGCACTGATCATAAATTCTTCCAAAGTGAAACGTTGAGGGAGAGTAGCCCGGCCTCAAGGCTACCTGAACTGCAGCACCTTATCCTTGAGGGGTCGAAATCTTAGATTGATGAAGTCGACGATGAAGTTTTGGTAAACCCGCCAAGGCAAGCGTTTCCCCTGCTTGGGAAACTTGTCGATGGCCCGCTGTATGTAGCCCGAAGTAAAGTCCAGCATGGGCTCTTCATCCACACCCTCAACTGGCATGCGCGGGATCGCCACATGGGTGCTGGTTTTGCGCATCCGATTCAACAATCGACACACGAACTGCGCCGTCAGGTCGGACTTCAGCGTCCAGGAAGCATTCGTGTAACCGAACACTTGCACCAGGTTGGGCACATTTGCCAACATCATGCCGCGATACACGAAAATATCAGCCGGATCGATGATCTTGCCGTCGACGCTCAGCGTCGCGCCACCAATAAACTTTAGATTCAACCCGGTAGCAAGTACGATGATATCGGCCGTCAGCTCCCCACCCGAACTCAGCAAAATTCCATCAGCCGTAAAACGATCAATTGTATCGGTTACGACTTCTGCCCGCTTACTGCGCACTGCCTCGAAGAGATCACCCTCAGGTACGGCACACAGACGCTGATCCCAGGGGTTGTACGACGGCGTAAAGTGTTTTTTTACGTCGTAATCCTCGCCAAGTGCCTGGCGTACCTGACCCAACAGTAACTTTTTCACCACCTGTGGCCGCTTACGCGAAAGGTTGAAGACAAATATCTGCAGGAGAACCCGCTTCCACCGTATGATACGGTATATCCACGACTCCGGTAACTTACCATGCAGGAACGAAGCCCACGGATCCTCCTCCGGAATTGAGGCGATATAGGTTGGCGAGCGTTGCAGCATGACGGTTTTGGAGGTTTGTCGGGCGAGCTCTGGTACAAGGGTAACCGCGGTCGCACCGCTACCGATGACGATCACACGCTTATCCTTGTAATCAAGCCCTTCGGGCCAATGCTGTGCATGGACTATCGTACCGGCAAAATCATCCCGCCCCTTAAAGTCCGGTGTATAACCCTTATCATAATCATAGTATCCACTGCACATCATCAAAAAGCGGCATTTAAACTCTACACTCTCACCCGTATCTGATTGCTCAGCAGAGACTGTCCAGGTGTCAGAGTCGGACGACCAGGCGGCACCTGTCACTTTATGGTTATAGCGGATCTTCCGATCCACACCGGTTTCCGCGGCGGTTTCCTGCAGATAGTGGAGAATAGAGGGGCCATCAGCGAGCGCCTTGCGCTCGGGCCAGGGCTTGAACGTGTAGCCTAGCGTGTACATATCACTATCTGAACGAATACCCGGATAGCGGAACAAGTCCCACGTGCCGCCCAGTTTGGCTCGGCTTTCCAACAGGAGAAAACTGCGTTCCGGACATTCTCTCTGCAGATGACGAGCGCTACCAATGCCCGACAACCCGGCACCGACTATCAGGACATCGACACATTCTGCATCAGTCATTCACAGCGTCCTCCCACACAAGCACTCTACAGCCGTCACTCTGTGGCGTACTCTGGACTATTCTGAACAGCCATTCAACCGTTGTCTGTCCATAATGAAAGGCAGCAGGATTCACCGCCGTCAGAGAAGATCTGCAATGACGCAGAGAAAAATCCAGGCCGCTCAACCACCTTATCAAGCGGCCTGGCGGCCCAGCTCATTCGGTATCTAGCTTAAGGCGACGTACCGACACGGACTTCCACGCGGCGGTTCAGAGCACGGCCTTCTGCCGTTGCGTTGCTGGCGGCAGGATCAGCCTCTCCGACGCCCATGACATCAATGATACTGGCGTTGGCGCCTCTGCTCACCAAGTAGTCGTAAACCGCTTTGGCGCGACGCTCAGACAGGGCCTGGTTGTACGCCTCAGTGCCAATACTGTCGGTGTGACCAATCAAGTCAATATCCTTAACCCGCAGCCCTTGGCTATTGATGACCTGGTTAATTGCCGCTAACTCATCTTTGCCAGACTCCTTGAGAACGGACTTGTCGAAATCAAACAACACATCACCGGAAACGACATGCGCTTCATAGATGAGTTCCATCGGCGACAACAGCGTGCTGGCCGTATAGTTCGTCAACGCCGCGCCCGAGGCGACATCTGCGGCATTGACCGCACTGTCACACCCGTCAGTGTCCGTTAAGCTCGCGATCATAGCATCGTGGGTGGCATCATCCCCGACCTTCACCGTGTGAACACACACACTGCCCGGATGCTGTGCTCGCAAGTCCGCCAAAGCATCCGACACAGCGGCAGGGTCATTCCATACGAAATCACTCACAATAATCACGGCAATTTGGCCAGGATCATTATCCTCACTCGAGGCCAGTAAGTCAGTATTCATCGTGAGCGCATCGGCAATTGGAGTGGTGCTTGCGGCACACTCAATTGAACCGAGCGCATTGGCGAAGTCGGCTTTATTATAAACAGTAGGCCCGTAGAGCTGAGAGGCAATGCCGTAACCGATGCAGCTACCGGTAGCACCCTTGCCAAATGTAATGATACCGGCATTGAAACCCACCCCGTCAGGGACAGTATTATTAAAACTTGCCGTCCAGTCTTCTGCAGTATCGATCCGCGGCCGTCCGGTACCCTCATCGTTCATGGATCCCGAGGTGTCCAGCAGGACAATAAACGTGTCTGCCTTCCTTTCATAGGCGCTTAGGTCAATGGGGTCCGACTGAGCCACGACTGGCGCGTACGGAGTACTGCTACACGCAGCCAGCGCCAGCAGCGCGGCAACGGCAACAAATCGTGGGAGTGCTTTCCTGAACATATGCTTCTCCTTTTTGAAGGGTATTGGGATGAACCCCGGACTCACCTTATACAGCGAGGACCTCCGTGGTTGCCGGCGAGTTGACCTGGAAACCGGACTACCCAGAAGTAAAGCATATAGAATGTATTGCCGCAAAAATACGGCGATCGCGCAGATTAGCGACTGGTCGCCCAGGTTTTTGTCGCATGACTGCACCAAAAGGGGGCGGTCGCGTTGGGGCATTCTGCTCGGCAGATCACCTTGCCACGCGCTGCAACCAATCCTGCAAGCCCAAGGCGTTAAGCTGCATGTCGAAGCCTAGCTCACTGCGCCATAGCTGCTCATCACCGTCCGGATCGATTTCGCGCAAACGTTCAATCGTTGAGGACATCAGCCGCTCTTGTAAATAATCCCGATCCTCGCCATACGCAACCGCTAAGTCACAGTGGGACTCCAGCTGTTCAAGTAGCAATTGGGCCTTACCGTCTTGGTAAGACAACGCCCCAAAGTGGGTCATGTACATCCGCTTTGGCTGATAACTGTCTAGTAAACGCAGTGAAACAACAAAAGCCTCTGGGTCGAACTGGTTAGGCGTCGTCGAAGGGAAGACAAAATCCTCACCGATGCCTCGACACCAGGGATAGGATACACCGAACATGTCGCCACTGAACCAGCCACTGCTCTTTTCATCCCAAATGCAGAAGTGATGTTCAGCATGACCGCGGGTATGGCGAAAAACCAAGTCGCGTCCCGCAAAAGATATACTGTCTCCATCTTCCATCTCTCGCACTCGATCCGCTTCTGCAGGCTGGATAGGACCGTAGAGCTCGTCAAACAGCGCCTTGCCGTAAACCTGCTTGGCGCCAGTGACAAGCCGCCCAGGGTCTATCAGGTGGCGCGAGCCACGGGGATGGACCAATAACTCAGCCTTTGGAAAGGCCTGCAACATAGCACCAGCGCCACCGGCGTGATCAAGATGCACATGGGTTGGAATGACATAGCGTACCTGGGCGGGAGTAATGCCGCGATCTTTCAACACCATACGCAAGTATGGAATGCTAAGACAGGTACCGGTTTCGACGATGGCACAGTCATCTCCCTGCTCCAATAAGTAGAGGCATGCCACCCCCGGCTTGACATACATCGCATCTATGCAGGTAATACCAAAACCCATGGCCTGGCATAAGGGTGCGACCATCAATGATTCCAGCCCTTATCCATTGCCTGTAGGCTCAGCGTAAAATATTGGACTGTACCTCGATACGAATCGGGAGTCCCAGCTTCTCACTGATAATCTCTTTCAGCTGATCCACATCGGAGGCGTGTACCGTATGCTCAGAGCTCAGAACAACGCTTACCGTTGCCGGGTCCCCGAGTGTTACATCAACACTCTCAATATGCACCACCATGTCAGTCAGCTGAATATCACCGCGAGGGACGTGCTCAAGTATATTTTCACGAGATACAAGATGGGAAAAAGATAGTGTCAGTGGCGCACTGATCAGCATCAAAATTACCAGCGTAACGCCCAAGCCCGCCCTGGCTCGCTTGAAGGGAGCAAATCCCAGTACGAGAAATGTCGCGCTCGCCGCCAATGCAATGCCCACTAGGTTTGTTACCAGCAACAGCGATGCGCCTGCAGCCATGTCCCAATCACCCCAACCCAAACCAATGCCTGTCACACTCAGAGGCGGGACCAGCGCAACAGCAATTGCAACTCCCGCCAGACTTTTGGCTATCTCTTCTTTGGCACTAGCGTAGGCGCCAGCAACTCCAGAAAGGATCGCGACCAACAGGTCAAGCAGCGTCGGGGACATACGGGCACGCATTTCCGCGGTAGGAATTTCCAGCGGCGTTATCCAGGCGATGATCACTCCGCAGCTAAGTCCCCATGCCACACCAACCGCAAGTGCACGCAGTGATGAACGCATCAGACCTGACTCGCTTCGCGCCAGCCCCATCGCCAGAGAGACAATGGGCGACATAAGTGGTGCCAGGATCATCGCCCCAATAATCACGGGCGCAGAGTTAGCGTACAACCCTGCTAGCGCCAACAGCACACTGAGAACCATCAAAACCTGGTACGATGGCGTCACGCGCGCGTTATCCCGCAGGGACACAAATAACTCGCGGTAGTCCTCCTCGCTGGCATGGGTGAAAACCGGCAGGTTTCTTTGCAATAGAGGTTCAGCCGCCGCATCGACGGGAACCTGATTCAGGCGCACTGTTTCCTTGTCAACCGATGTCCGTTTCTCTCGTGTGGAGGGTATAGCCGGACCCGGCAGCACGCGCAGCGGTTCCTTCAATACCGCGAACTCGATTTCCGAAGCGTGCACTGGCTTGCCGTCAAGCAGATAGTCAACACCCTTGGGGGCGGCAATGTGCAGCCGATCTGTTTGCACCAGGCTGAGAGAATTCGGCAGTTGTGACAGCTTTAGTTTCCTCGGCCACAACAGCCGCAGCAGAAACACCAGGTAGCTCGCAACACTGCGCGGCGCTAACGACAGCATCGCTAGCCGACCATCTGCAACACCAAACTCCTCCGTTAAAGTACGGTGCACCAGGGAACTGCGGCTTTGCCCCACTACAACCATACCGAGCGCCGCCATGTGAATTTCCCGGGCCTTTGCTGTGGTCAGGGTATAGGCCGCCAGCCGGAGCTTGCCCAGCCCTCGCAATGCACCCGACAGCAGTGCCCAAGTGGTGGGCGGGCGATTAATATCATAGGGGCGCAACGCCAACACGCGGCCAATGACAACAGAGGAAAAAACCACCTCCCCATTACAGGTCAACGCCTCAGAATCGATGGCAGGCACATCGAGATAGTGCGCAAAAACTTCTTTCAGGTCGCCTTTGACTCCCAGGGCAGCCATCGCCTGCCGAGCCTCTGCATGCGGCAGCACCCCCACCTCCCACTGCCGCTCTAGCGCGAGTAACGCCAGTTCGCGCAGCATTTCGTCGCCGAGATACAACAACACTCGAGACGATGCAGGTGGCTTTGTACGATCTGCCCATGGGACAAAAGATACAGCGCCCAAAGCGGTCAGTTCTGCCTGCGCTTCCGTCGTCAGACTTTTATCATGTATCAGATACATTGGCGACACCAATGTGGTTTTACTTGCGTCAAATGTAACCCGCGACCACAAATATCCAAAAGGCGATCAGGTCAGCCGGCATTCGCTACGGCGCCGCCATCTAGCACCAGCGTCTGACCAGTGACCCATGCGGACGCTCTCGAACACAGGTAGATGGCAGTACCTGCAGCATCGTCCGCATCACCGAGTCTACGGCGGGGAAATGTTTCCGCCATTTCTTTCTCGTAGGGTAGCAGGTGCGAAGTCATCTTGCTCGGGAAAAAACCGGGTGCGATTGCATTAACATTGATGCCCTGGGGCGCAAGGTCAGCGCCGAGATGACGGGTAAGCTGATGTACCGCCGCCTTACTGGCTGCATACGCGTAGTTGGCCATGTGGGGATGTGTTATACCGTTGATCGAACCAATATTAATCACGCGGGCGGGGTCCTCTGCGCTACCGGCTGCGCGGAGCGCGGGCAGAAACTGCTGAGTCAGAAAGAACAATGATTTCACGTTGAGGTCCATCGTCTTATCCCAGCCGCTTTCGGGAAATTCATCCACATCCGCACCCCAGGTCGCGCCGGCGTTATTGACCAAGATATGCAATTTTTGCTCCGCCGACTGCACCGCGGTCGCGAATGCTTCCACGCCTGATAAGGACGACAGATCCGAAGGTATGGCAATACAATCGCCAATGTCGCTCAGCAACGCCTCCGTAGCACGCAGTTCATTTTCTTTGCGCGAGGTGATATAGGTCTTTACCCCACTTGCGACAAATCCGCGGGCAATCATCGCGCCAATGCCGCGCGAGCCCCCAGTTACCACAGCGACTTTACCGTTGACATCGAACAGGTTTTCCATACTGATCACTCCCGATCTAAGTGCCTTAAAGGCGGCCACGCCGAAAAGGCGCAACAGTTTAATGGATCTCTAACCACGTCGACGATTCGCTATCAGAATATCCGCTGTCGGTACTCCGTGGGCGCACAACCACACCACGACTTGAACGCGTTCGAAAAAGATGCCTGATCCGAGTAGCCGAGCAACAATGCAATCTCCGTTATGGCCAGCCGAGGGTCGTCCAGATAACGCCGGGACTGCTCTTCACGCACCGATTGCAGCAGTATCTTAAAGCCCGATCCCTGCTCGCTGAATCGCCGCTGCAGGGTGCGCCGCGAAATTCCCATTTCTTGAGCGAGATGATCGACAGTCAAGTTACCGCCGGGGAGCGCCCTGCGAATAGCGATCCTGGCGTCGCGCAGAAACGGTTGACTCGCCGCGGGTTCCCCCAGCATTGACCGCGGACCTGCCCAGAAGTCCTCACCCGTTTCAAAACCAACCTCTATCAGCGGATAGCGCAATACCTCCCGTGAGAAATACAAGCAGCTCACTTCACGACCAAACTTCAGTCGCTCACCAAAAGCCTCTCTTAAGGCACCAGTGTCCTGTGGCGTGGAGTAGCTGAAATGCGCCGCCCGCGCCGTTACCGGAAGCGTGGTAATCCCGTTCACAATTTCCAAGGAAGATTTGAGTAATTCGTCTGCGAGGGGGCGCCAGGCGGCGGTTTCCCCGTTGCCAGGGTGCCATTCCAGACGAATAAACTCGCCTTCGGGTCGGATCAATATTCGGCCGGTATCCCCGCGAATACGAATCGTGCTAGGGATAACATTGAAATATTCCTTTAAGTTACGACAAATGGTCGTCATATAAAGGTGCAAATTCATGCTATTAACATGCATAACATGACCAACCAACAAACCGATATTCGGCTCACCACTGCGCTCTTGAGCCATACGGTAGGCGGACAGGTAGCGAGACAGTGCAATCCGCTCTCCCGGTGCCTTTAACTGTTCCGGATTGACCCCCGCATCCATCAGCAACTTTTTTCTGTCTACACCGAGAACTGCGGCGGCTTGTACTACCGCCTTCAGGCACGGCACGTATACACTGCCAGCGCGCAGTGACATTAGGTAATCCCGGCGGCCGCCAAAGCTCGCAGCACAACCACGCGGGTTTCCGCCGGGTCAATAACAGCATCTACTTCGAGATAGGAGGCAGCTTCAGAGGCTTTGCCCACGTCGTACATTCGCGACAGCAGCTGCTGAAACAACTTATCCCGTGCACCAGGGTCCTTCTCTGCCGCCAATTCCTTGCGAAAACCCAGGCGCACGGCGCCCTCAAGCCCCATACCACCAAATTCACCCGTGGGCCAGGCGGCTGCATAGACCGGGGCGACAAAGCTGCCCCCGGCCATTGCCATGGCGCCAAGGCCATAGGCCTTGCGCAGGAAAATCGCCACGACGGGGACGCGCAGTTGTGCGCCTGCAAGAAATAAATTGGACATGCGCCGCACCGCGGCCTCCGCTTCACTGCCCGGACCCACCATGAATCCCGGCGTATCGGTGAGCGACAGAATGGGCAACGAGAACGCGTCACAGATCTGCAGAAATCGGGCCGCTTTTTCCGCCGCCGTGGCATCGACCGCACCGCCGAGCTGTTGACAATCGTTCGCAATCAGCGCAATAGGCCGCCCCTCAAGCCTGATGAAGCCGGTAATGATGCCGCGCCCATAAATTCTCTGCAGCTCGAGAAATGAACCAGAGTCGGCGATGGTTTCAATAACTCGTCGCACCGGATACCCCCAACGTCGATCCTCCGGTATCGCATCGCGCAAAACCTCTTGGGTCTCACAGGTCCAGTCCTCAATCGTGCCTTGAAAATAAGACAGAAGTTGCTGCGCCAGTCGCGTCGCATGCGCCTCATCATCGGCGACAATATCGACCACCCCGTTGCGTTCCTGCATATCCACCGGACCGATCTCCGTGGGCTCGTGTTTACCGAGTCCCCCTCCCTCAATCATGGCCGGCCCCGCCATGCCGATCCATGACGTCCGGGTCGCGATACAAATATCCGCACAGCCGAACAATGCCGCATTCCCCGCAAAGCAATACCCATTATTGACAGCGATACGAGGCACCCGACCCCTGAGTGCTGCCCAGGTGCTGAAAGATCTGATATTCAGTCCGGCTATCTGTGTCAAGACATCTGTATCACCAGGCCGTCCGCCACCCCCTTCTGTGTACATGACAATAGGCAGCGACTGCTCCATTGCCAATTCACAGATCCGGTCAAGCTTGCGGTGATGAAAGTAACCCTGACTGCCGGCCAGAACGGCGTAATCGTTCACCACAACAGCAGCGCGCGACCGGTGTGCGCCAACCAACCCTGCATTAATCGTACACGTACCGGTGAGGATACCATCAGCCGCGGTGCTACTCTGCAAGTCCTCGTACTCGCGGCGACTGCGCTGGGCAGCCACCGCCAGTTGTCCGTATTCCTGGAAAGATCCCTGATCAACAAGATCAGCAAGGTTTTCACGTGCCGTGCGGTAGCCACGTGCATGGCGCTTGTCGCGCGCCTCGGCGCGAGCATCATCCAGCGTTCGATCAATCCGTTCTAGCAGAGCCTTCAACTCAGGCCTGAAATCACCCTCCATCGTCTACTCCACAATCCAGTTCCGATAAACCGTTCTACCGGCAAGGGGTCAGTCCGATTTCTGAGATTGCCCGCGCTGTTGCACACTCGAGCGACGCGCGCCGATCGACGCGCCGGACACTTGCCGATTCACATGCGTCATCACGTTCCGCTCCATGGCTAATCCCGCATGCAGATCCATTGCAAGACCATTGTTAACCATTGTTTTGTAGACCGCTACGGTGTCTGGAACACAACTGACAATATCCCTGGCCACCTGACGGCATTCATCTAGCAGGCTCCCAGGAGCTACCACACGGCTGACCAGCCCCCATTCGGCAGCCTGGTCGGCAGAAATAAAATTACCCGTAAAGTGTGCCTCACGAGCACGGCTGGGTCCTATTATGCGAGCTAGTTTCTGTGACAGCCCCCAACCCGGCGCCAAACCCACCCGACAATGCGTATCTGCAAAACGGGCCTCGGTGGACGCCAGCAATATATCACCCATCAGAGCAAGTTCGAAGCCACCGGTAGCCGCGACACCGTTTACGCCAACAATAACCGGCCTGTCAAAAGATTCGATAGCCGCCGTTATATCGTGCTCACCGTGGATGTGGTAAACCCCAATGCCCGCCTCAGAATCCGACATGGCTTTCAAATCCAGACCGGCACAGAAAGCGCCACCCGCACCAGTCAGAATAACAGCCCGAATGTCGTCGTCCTCCTGTAAAGTGCGAAAGGCTTCGCAGAGATCTAGCAATAACTGCGGCGACAAGGCATTACGAGCGCCCGGCCTGTTAAGCGTGAGGATTGCATAGCCCTCCTCAATTTTAATGACTAATTCCGGTTCAGACATCGCAACCTCTCCCTCTACACTCACCGCCCCTGCCACTTGGGCTCACGCTTTTGCATGAAGGCGACGACACCCTCTTTGGCGTCTTCACTAGTGATACAAATGTGTTGCAGCCTCGCTTCTGTTGAAATCGTTTCTCCCACCGACTCCTCGAGCGCCGCATTGATCGCCTCTTTAGCATAACGCAGGGACAACGGCGCCTTGGCAGCAATCTCGGTCGCCCAGGCCAGACTTTCCTTCATCAATTTTTCGGCTGGAACGACACGATTACTAAGCCCCCATAAGAGACACTTGTTCGCGCTGATCTTCTCGCCGGTAACAATCACCTCGTAGGCGCGCTTGCGCCCCAAAGTACGCGCCAGATGCCAGGTGGCGCCACCATCCGGCACAAGGCTGATTGCTGCAAAAGCCTGATAGATATAGGCGTCATCGGCCATCACAGTGAGATCGCAGACCATGGCCAAGGCACTGCCGATGCCTGCGCAGGCACCATTGACAGCACTGATCCAGGGCTTGGTAGCCTCGTGAATCTCCATCAGGATAGGCTTGTACTCACCATTGAGCTGGTCTTGTACGCGAAATTTGGTGCGATCGGCCGGCATGTCCGATAGGTCCGCCCCGGCGCTGAAAGCACGGCCAGCACCAGTGACTACGACAACGCGCACACCGTCGTCTTCATTTACCTCACGCACGGCACCTAAAAGCTCGCGGCGCAGCACACCATCAAAGGCGTTGAGTTTATCGGGACGGCTCAGACTCAGCACCGCTACGGCATCGAATCGTTCAATTTTTACTGTTTCATAGTGGCTCATCACATGCTCTCTCGTTGATGTTTCTATTATTATTAAAAGACCGCGGAATCAGCCAAAGCGACCCTAGACAATGGCACCGCTGTCACGCAAACGGGCAAGCTCCTGCTCACCAAACCCCATCGCAGAGAGCACCGCGTCAGTATCCTGTCCCGCCTCGTGCGCACCATGACGCACCTCCGACGGAGTACGACTAAAGCGTGGTGCCGGTGCAGGCTGGGTCATGCCGTCAAGCTCAATATAGGTATTACGTGCTATGTTCGCCGGGTGCAGTGGAGCATCCATGAAATTGAGCACTGGAGCAAAGCAAACATCCGAACCTTCCATAATGTCGCACCACTGAGCCTGCGTCTTGGTCTTCATCACCTCTGCCATTTTATCTTTCATGGCAGGCCACTGCTCGCGATCATTCTGTGCGGCGAATTCCGCTTCTGAAAGTCCCGCCTTCTCTTTCAGTAAAGCGTAAAACTGCGGCTCAATGGAGCCAACCGAAACATATTCTCCATCCGCACACTCATAGGTATCATAAAAATGTGCACCCCCATCCAGCATGTTGGATTCGCGTTCTTTTTCATTCCACAAACCAAATGACTGGAAGCCGTAAAACATCCACATCAGCTGAGCAGCACCATCCACCATGGCCGCGTCGATCACCTGCCCTTTCCCAGAGTTGGCGGTCTCAAGCAAAGCCGCCAGAATGCCACTTACCAGTAACATGCCACCACCACCAAAATCGCCAACCAGGTTCAGTGGCGGAACCGGCTTCTGCCCCTTGCGCCCCATCGCATAAAGCGCACCAGTAATGGAAATGTAATTGATATCGTGTCCTGCCGCATGAGCCAACGGCCCATCCTGGCCCCAACCGGTCATGCGCGCGAAGACCAACTTTGGATTGCGCTTCAGGCACACCTCCGGACTAATACCCAACTTCTCACAGACACCCGGGCGATAGGGATCGATAACCACGTCCGCATTCTCGACCATGCGCAATAAAGCCTCGACACCGGTGTCATCTTTGAGATTGACAATCACCGATTTCTTTCCGCGCGCGCTGACATCTTGCATAGCGGCACCACCAACACGATCGATACGAATGACCTCAGCACCCATATCAGCGAGTATCATGCCGCCCATGGGGGCGGGCCCGATACCCGCAAGCTCAATTACCGTGTATCCATTTAACGGCCCCATAGTTACCCTCCTCTAGCGCGAGAGCGCCAGTTTGCCCCTCCGCGCGTGCTATCAATGTGCGAACCTGTCCTGTTGAAACCGGACAACATCAGTGGCGAGGAAAAGTCACAAAGACGCCTTTCTCGGAAAGAAGAATCCGACTCTTTCCATGGACAACATTATGCATAAGCATTCCACACCAGATGTCTCTCAGCCCCATTAACTACCTATCATTTGGGTTGCATTCGGATGCCACCATCCATCCGGATGCATTCGCCATTAATATAGTCATTTTCGACAATCTGCTGTGCCAACTGGGCAATTTCATCCGCCTTGCCTAGACGCTTGGGATACAGCACCTGGCTCGCCAAAGGCGTCAGGAACTCAGCTATCTCTGGCGTCATTTCCTCGGCACCGCCCATCATTAGTGGCGTCGCTATGAGGCCAGGCACAATGGTGTTAACCCTTATACCCAACACGGCCAAGTCGCGGGCGATAGGCAGTGTCATACCCACCACACCCCCTTTCGACGCCGAGTAGGCCGCCTGCCCGATCTGACCCTCGTAAGCGGCAATCGATGCGGTGTTGATAATGACTCCGCGCCCACCATCTTCATTGAGCACAGCATTGTCGGCCATTTTTTCCGCACAGAGACGCAACACGTTAAATGTGCCCACTAGATTTATCTGGATAATCAGATTAAAGGCATCCAACGGGAATACCCCCTTTTTACCCATTGTTCGCATGGCGTTGCCCGTTCCAGCATAGTTACAACAGATGTGAATAGCACCGAAGGCCTCCATGGTCGCCGCGATTCCTGCTTGCACTGACTCCTCGCTAGTGACATTTACATTACAGAAAATGACACTATCACCCAGCTCGTCGACCAGTTGCTGGCCCTTCTCCTCATTCATATCAAATATGGCTGCCTTCGCTCCATTGGCGACAAACCGTTTAACGGTGGCGCGCCCAAGACCGGATGCTCCGCCAGTGACTACTGCTACTTTGTCTTTTAGATCCATGTCGATTCTCCTGAATGGATAGGAACGCCAATATCGGCGTTACTGATTAAAAATTGCGTATGTTAAAAGGAAGGTAGTCCTCACCAAGAAAGTCCCTGCTGATGATGATCTTCATCACTTCAGAGCTTCCTGCATAGATAGTGGAAATCTTCGCATCGGTATACTGCCTGCTAATGGGATATTCGTCCATGTAGCCGGCCCCACCATGCAGCTGCACTCCAACATCGGCCACCTTAACCTGTAACTCACTGGTTGCCAGTTTCGCCTTCGCCGCGTCTACGGCAGTCAACTTGCCTACATTGAATGCGGCGACACACTGATCCACAAAGGCCTGCGCGAAATCCAACTCCGTGCGCAGCTCAGCCAGTTTGAACTGGGTGTTCTGAAACGCTGCTATTGGCTTACCAAAAGCCTTGCGTTGCTGCACGAATTCCAGCGTAAGATCCCAGGACAACTGCGCGGCAGACAGGTAACCCACGGCACCCAGTAGGCGCTCCTCTGCCAGCCCTTCCATCAGGTAATGGAACCCTTTGCCAGGTTCTCCCAGCACATTCGCCTTGGGCACCTTTACGTCATTAAAGAATAGTTCAGCAGTATCCTGCGCTTTCAACCCCATCTTTTTTAGGTTGCGGCCTCGCTCAAAACCCTCCATCCCGCGCTCCACCAGGAACAGTGTCATATGGTGCGGGTTGTTGTCTGGATCGGTTTTTGCCGCCACAATGACAATATCAGCATTAATGCCGTTGGAAATATACACCTTTGAACCGTTGAGCAACCAGTGATCGTCATACTCTGTCGCTGCGCAACGCATACCTGCAAGGTCACTACCCGCGTCGGGCTCAGTCATGGCTATGGCCAGGATTTTCTCTCCGCTCACGCACCCGGGCAGCATGCGCTGGCATTGCTGCTCATTCCCGAAGCGCGTTAAGTAAGGGCCGACCAGACGACTGTGCAGTGTATTGTACCAATCCGCTGCCCGAGCATAAGTCGTCTCCTCGATAATAATTTGCTCGAAACGAAAGTCTGGGTCACCCATACCACCATACACTTCGTCAGGCCAAACCATCAAAAAGCCCCGTTCACCCGCCCGTAGGAAAGCCTCCCGATCTACGATACCGGCCTCACGCCAGGACTCCATATGTGGCACAATCTCGACTGCAAGAAATTTACGGTAGGCATCACGGAACATGTGCTGCTCTTCAGTGAAGCTTCGATGCAACATGGATTTACTCCCTGGCATAGGCAAAAGCGGGTCTACAGGCGGCCCACAGTATGGTGAGCACCGGGTAGGCCAACAATGACCTGCCCAGACAAATTAATTGACTGGAAATTACAGCTCCAATCGGGCTACGTTGGAAAGACAATGGAGCAGATTCAACCTCAAAATTGGGCCGCCATGTTCTTTGCCATGGTCATCCTCATGACCTTCGCGCTGATGGCGGTCGTTTATGTGCTCAGCGATGCGAGCAACCCTACTGGGGGCCTAGGGCTTTACACTGTTTATTTCATGGCGGCCCTGTTGGGCTGGATTGCTTTCGCCCTGCAACGGATCTCCAATGTACCTATGGCGGTAGATGTGCCGTCAGTCGCTTCAATTATCAATAGCTACATTCTTTTTATGGCAGCCAGCGAGCGAGCCGGCATTAGTTACGGCCGCTACGCGCTAGGATGTGTCTGTCTGGCAGGGTGCTTTAGCGTGTTTTTCGTCGGGCCGGACAGCATGTTTGTGATTCAGGCAATCGCAGCAACGCTGTTTTTCTCTGCCACTGGACTGCTCTGCGCCCGACGCAGTTGGCAAAAACACAATGCAGGGGATGCGATCACCGCCAGCGCTGCCCTGCTGATGGTGTCTGGCACATCTCTCGGGCTCTACTATTGGGTCGGACAAGAGCGTTACGATCTGGCCTACATACTCATTTTCGGAAGCTATAGCGCGGCATATGTGCTTGTTGCGATTGGTTTCATGGCAAGCGTAGTTATCGAGTACCAGCATAGGCTCTCATATCTTGCGCTCGAGGACCCCTTGACGCAGCTACTGAACCGTCGAGGCCTGGAGAAAGCCCTGCACATCACGCTCGCCCAAACCTCTCGCCGAACAGCACCAACCGCCGCCGTAATGGTCGATATCGATCAGCTCAGAGAGGTCAATGACAATTTCGGCCACGATACAGGCGATCTCGCGATTCGGCAGGTTGCACAGCTACTGCAGCGTATTAGTCGCTCGGGCGACGTTGCGGCGCGCATTGGAGGCGAAGAGTTTTTATTGGTGTTGCCTGGTACGGACCTCGATGGGGCATTAACGCTGGCCGAGCGCATTCATAGCTATTTCAGTGATGCACCGGTAACCATCAACCAGCAACGTATTCCCATCACGGTGAGCCTCGGTGTGGCGGCAGCCACGGGTGCTATCGAGCTCGATATGCTGTCACAGGAAGCAAACCGTGCAATGACCCTCGCCAAGCGCGGGGGCCGCAATCAAGTGGCATCCATAGACAACAAACCCGTGCTCATAAGCACAGATTCGACTCGATCCTGACCCGTCTATGCGTGACCTTTCCATATCAGTCTATTTCGCCCGGGCCGTCCTGAAAAATGCTGTCGATCAGGGCCTGGATCCGATCAGTCTGCTGCGAAAAAACCGGATATCTCCACGACTGTTGCGAGAAGACAATGCGCGTATTTCAATAGAGCGCTTCGCCGACCTGCACGTCAGCACCATGCGTGCCATGGATGATGAAGCTCTGGGCTACGCCGGCCGTCGCCTGCCATTAGGCTGCTGGTCGATGATGTGCCACGCCGTTATCGGCAGCGAGACGCTGGGCCAGGCACTGAGTCGCTACTGCCGTTTCTACCAATTGTTTGAATTGAACTGGTACCCTGTACTTAAAGAAGACAGCGACTTGATGCGGGTGCAGTTAGTGGCGGCAGAGAAAGAGCAGGCACCCACTCCATATCTGCACGAGCTGATGCTGTTCAACACGCATCGATTTGCCAGCTGGCTC
>JABSPW010000035.1 GCA_013214285.1 Halioglobus sp.
ACTACGGTCAGCCCGTGGCCCGTGCCGATTAACTGCTTGACCAGCAGGTATTGGCTTGAGTTTGTGTCCTGGTATTCGTCCACTAATAGGTGATGCAGGCGCTTCTGCCACTTTTCCAGCACGTCGGATTTTTTCTCGAACAGCAGTGTAGGTAAGAGGATTAGGTCATCAAAATCCAGTGCATTGTAGGCTTTCAGAGCACGGTTGTAGCGTTGGTACGCCTCGGCACAGAGAATGTCTGCAGGTGTCTCAGCAGACTCTATCGCGTCCTCAGGTAGTATGCGATCGTTCTTCCAGCTGGAAACGCGCTGGGCGATAAGTCCGGCCTGTTCGCCTTCTGCACCATGGGCCTGTATCAATAAATCGCGCACAAGAGTGCGGCTGTCCTCGTTGTCGAATATGGAAAAGCCCGACTTGAGGCCCAGTGCGTGGCACTCTGCGCGAATAATTTGCAGACCCAACTGGTGAAAAGTGCTCACCGTTAGTCCGTCAGAGGACGCTTCACCAAGCAACCTGTCGACGCGGTGACGCATCTCCCGTGCCGCCTTATTGGTAAAAGTAACCGCCGCGATGCGCTTGGCCTTAATGCCACAGGTATTGACCAGGTATGCGATCTTTTCGGTAATCACGCTGGTTTTGCCGCTCCCTGCACCTGCGAGCACCAGCAGTGGACCATCGATATAGCGTACGGCTTCTCGTTGTCGAGGGTTAAGTCGGTTCATGTCAGTGCAGCTGTGGCGATAGGGAACCAGTCTAACAAAATCCGCCAGGTCGCGATGGCTGATGTCGGGCACTGGATCAGACTCAGCCCTTTGCCCGAACCAGTTTGGCTACCGAACTGCTTGTGGCGGTCAACAGATTGTTGGCGTCGTACAGATGGCCTTCTAGGAAGGCTGTTTTATAAGTGTATTTTAGAATTTTGCCTACAGCGCGCAGTCGACCCGCCCGCGTGGGCTCCAAAAAACTTGTTTTAATTTCAAGGGATGATACGCCGGTAATAGTGTCCCGATCGTGATGGGCAAAAATAGCGTGGCTCATGGCGGCGTCCAGCATGGCGGTAATAAAGCCACCCTGCACCACGTCGACGGAATGGCAGAAATCCTTGCTGATGTTGAATTCGAAGGTGCAGCTCTGACTCTCGTGGTCGATGGCGCGGGCTTTTCCGCCCAACATTTGGATAAAGATCGGTGCGTCGATATTAAGTGCATCAATGATGTTCTGGTCTTGCATCGAGATTATTCATGTGGTGGCAAAGAAAGCAGAGTGTGCGATGTTTGCTGAAATGACACAATAGTGTAACGCACACTTGAGCCTGTTTTGAGCACCCTCTGAGATTGGCGTTTCGAGGCGGAATCACCGCCTAGTTCAATTGACCATACAGCACCTCGGAAATACCTGAGAACCCTTGTGGATTAGGTTTTTTTCGGTATGTTGTCGGGCCGTTGCGGCCGCTAGGTCGCTGCCGATGTGAGTCAGCGAGGATTTTCATGAGTAACGACGCCTACATCTATGACGCCATTCGCACTCCGCGTGGCAAGGGGAAGCCCGGTGGTGGACTCTATGAGGTAAAGCCCATTGATCTTGTGACCAACCTGCTCGAGGAAATGAAGTCGCGGCACGGTCTGGACACGACGCAGGTGACGGACTTTATCTGTGCGACGGGTGAGCCGGTGAATGAGCAAGGGCAAAATATTGCCAAGACGGCGCTGGTGTATTCGAGTTGGGACGATATCACTGTCGGCGCTCAATTACATAGATATTGCGCAGGCGGACTCGACGCGGTGAATACGGTCGCCATGAAAGTCATGTCGGGCGTTGAGTCTCTGGGTTTGGCCGGTGGAGTCGAGAGCATGTCGCGTCTTGGTATGGGCGCTTCGGGTGCCGCTGCTGGCGATGCCTGGGTGGCAATGAAGAGCTACGGCATATCTCAAGGTCTAGGCGCTGACCTCTTGGCGCAACTGGACGGGTTTGACCGTAAAGATGTGGATCGGTATGCGGCTCAGTCCCAGGCTCGGGCAGCGCGCGCCCGTGACAACGGTTACTTCGATCAATCGATTGTACCGGTGAGGGATATCAATGGTGTGACTGTGCTTGATCATGATCAGTTGATCCGCCCGACGACGGAGGAAGGCCTGGCACAACTGAAGCCCTCGTTCACCACGTTTAACGAGTATGGTCATGGTGACTTCCTCAAGTTCAAATACCCCGAGGTGGAGACAGTGACATGTATTCACACTCCTGGGAATTCGTCCGGAGTAGTGGATGGCGCTTCTCTGGTGTTAATCGGCAATAAACAGGCAGGAGATGAGCAAGGACTGAAACCTCGTGCGCGCATTCGCACCTGCGCGTTGACTGGTACTGAACCCACTATTATGTTGGCGGGCCCGGCGCCGGCGTCACAAAAAGCACTGCAGCAGGCAGGCATGAAGCGGGATGATATTGACCTGTTTGAACTGAACGAAGCCTTTGCTGCGGTAGTTCTGCGTTTTCAGCAACTGATGGATATACCTGACGATAAAATCAACGTCAACGGCGGTGCTATTGCGATGGGCCACCCCATCGGTGCCACGGGTGCCATGATTTTGGGTACGGTACTGGATGAATTGGAACGCCGTGACCTGAACACCGCCTTGGTAACACTCTGCGCAGGTGGCGGCATCGGTATAGCGACAATTATCGAGCGCGTGTGATACGTGACGGGAGCAGAGATATGAGTTTCATACGACTGGAAAGTAATGCTGATGGTATCGTCGAACTAATTTTCGATCAGCCGGGTAAAGACGTGAATGTCATGGGCGACGAGTACGCTGAGGCGATGCCGAAGGCCCTGGATGAGCTGGAGTCCATGGGTGAGGGACTCACCGGTATTTACATTCGCTCGGGAAAGCCGGGACAATTTTTTGCTGGCGGCGATATCACTATGATGTTGGAGATGGACCTGCACCCGACGCGTGAAGCGCGTAGCGACATGCTAGAGGGGATTATGCAAGCCAAAGCACCTCTGCGTCGCTTAGAGGCGCTGGGTGTCCCGGTAGTCGTCGGCATTAATGGTCCTGCTTTGGGTGGCGGCTTTGAGATCGCGCTAGCCTGCCACCATCGTATTGCATTGGATACGCCCAAAGTGAAGATCGGTTTGCCCGAGGCCATGCTGGGACTGATGCCGGGAGCGGGCGGTGTGGTGCGCCTGGTTCGCCTGTTGGGTATGCAGGACGCGGTCGGGCTGATCTCACAGGGGAAGCAGCTCACTGCGGACAAGGCGTTGGCGCGAGGGATGATTCATGATTTGGCTGCGTCTGAGGAGGAGATGGCCAGTAAGGCGAAAGACTGGATTAAGGCCAACCCGTCTGCGCGGCAGCCCTGGGAAGAGTCCGGCTATACCCTTCCCGGCGGTGAGCCCTCCGACCCAGCAACCCAGGGTCTGACCTATTTCGGCCCAGTCAATGTGATGGTGCAGACCTGGGGCAATATGCCGGCACAGCAGGTCATTATGGCTGCGGTCATCGATACGGCGCGGGTGGAGTACGATACAGCCCATATGATCGAGGCGCGTTACTTCCAGACGCTGTTGCTGGATCAGGTGGCACGCAATATGATGACTACGTTCTTCGTGCAAATGAATGCCATGGATGCAGGGGCGTCCCGGCCCGGTGGCATTGAGAAAAGTGCAGTCAAGAAACTCGGCATACTGGGTGCGGGCGTCATGGGCGCAGGTATTGCTTTTAACGCTGCGAAATTTGGCATCGATGTTGTACTCAAGGATGTGACGCTAGAAAACGCGGACAAGGGCAAGGCGTATGCGCGGGACGCCTGCGAGAAGAGCCGCAGTATTGACGCAGAAAAAGCGCTTGAAATTCTTGGACGCATTCATCCGACCGCTTCAGTTAACGACCTCGCGGATTGTGATCTGATCATCGAAGCGGTATTTGAGGATCGTCAAGTCAAGGCCGCCGTGACGGAGGAGACTGAGGCCGTTTTGGCTGACACTGCGGTTTTTGCATCTAATACCTCGGCTTTGCCTATTACCGAGCTGGCGCACGCCTCAGGGCGCCCAGAGAACTTCATCGGTATGCACTTTTTTTCTCCGGCGGAGCGCATGCCCTTGGTGGAAATTATTACCGGCGAGCTTACCTCGGATGAGGCACTGGCACGTGCCTTCGACTTGGCCCAGCAGTTGGGTAAGAAGCCTATCGTGGTGAAAGATGCGCCAGGCTTCTTCACGACTCGGGTGATTGGGCAGACCATTACGCAGGGTCAGCGTATGTTAGCAGAGGGCGTGAATCCGGCGCTGATAGAGAATGGTGCCCGATTTAATGGTTCGCCCATGGGACCGCTTGAAACGCTGGACAGTATTTCGCTGGAGACGGCGTATCATGCGGCTAATCAGCAAAAGGCTGATGCGGAAGCGGTGGGCGAGCCCAGTGATCCAGGCCCTGAAAGTGAGGTCATTCGCGTTATGGTTGAGGATGTAAATCGCTTAGGGCAGGCGGCCGGTGCTGGTTTTTATGACTACGACGAGAAGGGTAAGAAGATAGCGACCTGGCCAGGTCTCCGTGACCTGTTTGCGAAGGAAGGGTATGTTAATCTGCCTTTTCAGGATATTCAGGATCGGCTTCTCTTTCCACAAGTGTTGGAGGCGATCCGCATCCTGGAAGAGGGTGTTATCGGCAGCGTCGGTGACGGTAACATCGGCTCCATCATGGGTATTGGTTTTCCTCCTCATACAGGGGGGGTGTACCAGTGCGTTAACGCCTATGGAGTGCAGGCTTTTACGCAGCGAGCGAAAGAATTGGCAACACAATACGGCGAGGTGTTTGAGCCGCCACAGCTACTTCTGGAGATGGCAGCCAGGGGCAAAGACTTCGTTTGATCGGAGTAGCAAAAAACCGATCAATGACCTCGTTTGTAGCCTGGCTGCGCTCGTTCGTTGCCAGGAGCTTAGCGAATGCCGCGTCGGGCCATGCCTTTCGGTGTGAAGTACTGATCATTTACCGTAACGCCGTTTTTAAATTTTCCGGGCTTCGGCTTGCCACTGAGGTTGTAAATGTTTTGCAGCAGGTCGTAGGCACCGTAGGCAGAGCCGAAGCCTGACTCGCGATCATACAGGTTGGCGGGGTAGTTGAACTGCACGCGCCACAAGGTGTCTCGATTGTCGTACATGTCGCCTGCCATGGCAGCCCAACTGTCCTCGTCAAGGTAAAATGTTCGTCTGCCATAGATGTGTCGGCTATCTTCTTTGAGGTTGGAATCCACCACCCACACACGACGCTTTTCCCAGCGAACCAGATCAGGATTTAGAAACTTCTCCCCCAGCAAATCTTCAATATCTTCCTGAAAAATCATGTCGTAGTTATTTGCCGGCACGAGGATTTCCTTCTTACCTACCAAAGTCCAGTTAAAACGTTCTGGCGAGCCGTTGTAGATGAAGGCGTCGTCATAGGTGGAGGTGCCTGCCACGGCAGGGTTGGGCGTATCAAATGATACCGCAGGCGCCAATCTGACGCGGCGTTGTCCGACCAGATACTGCCAGGCTTTGCGCCCTTTACCCTTGGTATAGTCCGCGCCTGGCTCATGGACCAGCAGGATTTCACCGGCCCGGCGCGGTGGTGCTTCGTAGTTGATACGGAGCTTGGCCCAAACTGCTTCGCCGACTTCCTCGTCGGGGTTTTTGAACATCGGGAAGACGGTGACAGAAGAGCCGGTCGTGGCGAGTACGGGCTTGCCATTAGCCCCAACGTAAAAGACGTCGGACACGATGCTAGTATCCTCCGCATAGCGCACCATATGATTCCAGATGGCTTCCAGGCCCGATTGCGGAATAGGAAAAGGCACGCCAGGCAGATTGCCTTCGATCTGTTGGCCATCCTCTGCGAGTCGCGCTTGCGTGGCGTTCTTGATAGAGTTTTCGTAATACCAATCTGGCCTGATAGTACCACGATGGGTGGGGTATACATTTATTTTGAAACCGTCCGCCCCATATTTCTCAAACAGTGCCTGAGTGCCGACCGTCAGATTGTCTATGTGTTCCTGCCAGTTACTGCCATCGATGGTATAGAGCGGTTTTTCATCCGGCCAGGGATTGGTGTAGTTGTCTGAACCAGGTACGAAGGTATCGGGGGTAGGCGTCCCCTCCGGATTCCAGGGAGGGATACTGCCGTCAGCGTTACCCGCCATTTCGGCGCCCACCGGTGTCAGGTCCTTGCCAAGTCGAGCCGCCTCATCAGGTGAGACTGCGGCACTGACGTTGAAGATGGCAAGCAAGGGTAGGCAGACACTTGCCAGGTAGGTTCTGATACTCATTGGTGTGACTCCGGTAGACTTCGCGGGTATTCCCTCGAAGGGTAGTGCAGTCGGCAAGAAATATCTACAGCTTTCCCCGCTCTGCTGGCACAAGCCGGCGCAGTGCTATGTCGCACGGGTTGGCGATTTGTTCACTTTCAATGTAAACGATTTCTTCATCGCATGGTGTTGAGGAAGTGGGGCAGGAACACGTTCGGTTTGCTCTCCAGTACGGCCTTGCACATGCGAGGAGTTACGGTTTCAGTGAAGTGTTCGACAGCAGCCCAGTTTGGCCCCATTCGATGAGGCCGTGTTGTTGGTGTGGTATTGGATGCAGCGCATCGTCGAGATTGTGATTGTGCGCCTGGCGTTGCCGCGGGTCGTTCGATCGGATATTTGCTCGCAGGCAATGCTCTTGCCGCAGTGCCCTTGAGCAAAAAACCGCCTGCAGGCTAATTTCGGTAGCGCCGTCGTTGTTTCTATAGTGTGGGGGACGATGCCAGCCATTCGCGCCAGCTGCCGTAGCGAGTAATATCCTCTGCGCCGGCGAGACCATATTGCTGACAAATAAAGCCGCTGACCCAGCGGCCATCCTGCAGCTCCACCTTGCCGATACCTAGTGGGGCTGTGACGTTTTCCACAAAACTACCCATGGCCTCATGGGGCATAGACCAGATCTCCACCGCGATGTTGGCGCCCTGTGTAGCGACTCTGCTCAAGGCCGGCCGTTGTCCGTCCGGCAGGGCATAAAGTCGATAATGCGGTGCGGTGGTGGTCTTTGCGCTTAACTGCGCACCACGTTCGATGAGTTGCCAGTTCAGGGGTTGTCCTTGCAAGTGTGCGCCGCACACGACAAGCTCCAGTCTGTCTCGGAATGTCGGGCCTTCGGTGACGGGAATCGTTGTCGGGTAGCGCCCGGTGGCTCCGATTGGCAGCTGGCAGGCCCGATGCAGATGTCCGGCAAAACTGAGCAATGTGATGTCTTTGAAGGCGGCCGCGAAGAGTGTAACGCCCCATGGCAAGCCGCACGATGTAAAACCGACGGGTACCGCGCTCGCGCTGTAGTCCAATAGATTGATGAAGTTGGTATAAGTGCCCATGATGGCGTTGTGCTTGATCGGTCGTTTTGCTATCTCAGCCCGCGTGTAAAATGTTGGACAGGTGGGAGTCATGGCAAATTCCAGTTCCTGCAACGCTGAATCGCATTGTCGTTTAAGCGCCGCCAGGCGGTACTGCGCGGCAAACACATCGGCAGCAGTGCGGCCCTCTGCAGTGCTAATAATTTCCTCAATAACAGGCAGCATCGCGCTGCGTTGCACATCCTGTGTGGCCAGCCATCGCTCGCTGACCCAGGGTCCCTCGTACAGTAACGTTGCCGCCTCGAGGAAGGGCTCGAAGTCGAGAGCGATGGCTTCGCCACCCATCGTTTCGAGTTTTTTGATGCTGTCGAGAAATAGGCCTTCCGTTTCACCGTCACCCTGAAAATCAGGCGTCTCGGGGATGCCGAAGCGGAATGGTGAGGGCGTGGTGGTGCGGAGGTAGCGCGAGCGGTTATAAAAGGGGTTGGGTCTCGCGAAGGGGTCTTCAAAGTCAAAGTCCGCAGCAATGTCTAACAAGGTTGCAGCGTCTTCACAGCAAAGGGCAAGAATGCTTACGCAGTCTAACGTGCGACAAGCTGGTACCACACCGCGAGCGCTCAGCAGCCCTCTGCTGGGCTTGTGCCCCACTAGATTGTTCAGTACTGCAGGTACGCGACCTGATCCCGCGGTGTCTGTGCCTAGTGCAAAACTGACCTGTCCCAGAGCTGTCGCGATGGCGGAGCCCGCACTGCTGCCACCCGCAATATAATCCGGGTTAAAACTATTCTTGCACTCTCCATAGGGAGAGCGGGTGCCCACTAGGCCGGTCGCGAATTGGTCCAGATTGGTTTTTCCCAGGGGCACTGCACCGGCCGCAACAAGAAGTTCTACGACCTTTGCGCTCTTCTCGGGTATGTAGGCGAAGTCCGGACAGGCTGCGGTGGTGGCAACACCCGCGAGATCGATATTGTCCTTGATGGCAAATGGTACACCGTAGAGGGGAAGGCTGTCGGTATTGTGCGCCTCCAGTGCTGTTAGGTAGGGCTCGAGTTCCGCCGGACTTAGTAGGTAAATCCAGGCCTTGTGCTCAGATTGTTGAAAAGCCTGCTCGGACAAGCGAGACATCAGTTTACGGGGAGTGAGATCGCCGTGTTGATACGCACTCTTTAATGCGGAAAGACTGAGATTCACTGTTGCATTAAGGTCTGCCTTTACGGTGCGCACGGCTTAACTATTTCCGTTGTCGAGCCAGAGCAGTGCTTGTCCGGCGTGGACTGCCTGTCCCTGCCGTACTAGTGATTTCTGTACACAGCCTGGTTGATTTGCACGGATATCTATCTCCATTTTCATGGATTCAAGGATCATGACGGTATCACCAGCATCAATGTCATCACCTGCCTCTACCAGTAACTTCCACACGTTGCCTGATACTGGGCTGTCGATGGCTGAAACCCCCTCTGGCATGGACTCTTCAGTGCTATAAGGAGTGCAAAGTTCCTCGGGTTGATATGTGAGCTGACCGTCGCGTTTCCAGCGCGCCAGTTCCGCAGCGAAGGCGTTCTTTCGGCGCGATTCAAACGCGCTAATTTGGTCGCGATGGCCCTCCAAATGCTGTCGGTAACCTTGTAGGTTGAAGGTCGCCTCATCAATTCGTAAGGGATAGTCTCCCAGCGGAAAGTCCCTGCGGATTTGTCGCAGTTCATCCTGTGAAACCGGGTAGAAACGGATCTGATCAAAAAATCGCAGTAGCCAGGGTTTGTTAAAGGCCTCCGTTTGGTGGTATCGGTTCCACATCTGCAGTGTGCGGCCTATGAACTGGTAGCCACCAGGCCCTTCCATACCGTAAACACACAGATAGGCTCCTCCGATGCCTACCGAATTTTCCGCAGTCCAGGTGCGTGCGGGATTATACTTGGTCGTCACCAATCGGTGACGAGGGTCAAGCGGTGTCGCCAATGGTGCACCAAGGTAGACATCTCCGAGACCCAGCACCAGATAGTTGGCATCAAAGACAATTCTGCGTACTGCCTCAATATTTTCCAGACCATTGATGCGGCGGATAAACTCAAGATTACTGGGACACCAGGGTGCACCTGGCCGCACGGATTGGGCGTATTTTTCTATGGCGACGCTGCAAGCCTCATCGTTCCAGCTCAGTGGCAGGTGCACAATGCGCGAAGGGACCGCATTTACATCCCGGTGTGTCGTGGCGTCGGCGGCGCGCGCGACGTGGTCCATCAAGTCGGCAAGTGGCAGCAGCTGGGCGTCGTAATGAATCTGTAGCGAACGGATACCGGGAGTGAGTTCGCGTATGCCTGCCAGACCGTTTTCTTCAAGCCTTAGCATTAGGGCATGAATTCTAAAGCGTCGCTCGATATCGAGTTCCTCAGGGCCAAGCTCTACCAGCAGAAAATGGTCGCCCGCCTGTCGAAAGACGAGGTCGTCATCACCCATTCGCTTTCGCATGACGACAGGTGTGCTGGGCTGCTCAATGCCACTGCTGTCAACTGGATCGGAACTGAGTGTTTCAATACTGCGAAGTTGTTCTGCCTCGAGTTGCACGGCGTGTTCCTGTGACACGGCGACAAAGCGCAATAGGTCGCCCGCTTTCAATTGTCCGAGCTTCCACAAGTCGGCAGTTATGACGGTTGCTGGGCAGACGAAACCCCCAAGTGAAGGGCCATCTGGCCCAAGTATCACTGGCATATCCCCTGTGAAGTCTACAGCTCCGAAGGCGTAGGCATTGTCGTGGATATTCGATGGATGCAGACCTGCATCACCACCGGTTTCTCTTGCCCAACAAGGTTTGGGGCCATTCAGCCGGATACCGGTGCGACTGGAGTTGTAGTGCACTTCCCAATCACTATCGAAGAAATTAGCAATATCGTCCTCAGTGAAGAAGTCCGGCGCACCGTGTGGGCCATAGATTACACGCAATGTCCATTGAGCAGTGATGTTTGGTCTGGCGCTTATCGCTTGCGTCGTGCACGCCTTCACGTTTTCTAGAGCGTTTGAGGTCAAGTGCAGCACATCTGTAGTTCGCAGGCACCTGCCGACGTGTCCTCCGAAACGTCCCAGGGTGAATGTGGATTTTGAACCAAGGTAGGCTGGGCACTGGAAACCGCCTGCAATTGAGAGGTAGGCGCGAGCACCATGGTGCATGATTTTCCCCAGGCGCAGCACCTGTCCTGCCGAGATGTCGAATACCTGGTAGCCGGCAACGAATTCACCATCAAGCGCTGCTTCGATATCGGCACCGGTCAGAACTGCACAGCTATCACGGTTAAATTTCAGGGTGGGTCCGTTCAGTGTGATTTCCAGTGCGGCCGCGTCAGGGCTGTTATGCACCAAGCGATTTCCCAGGCGAAAGGACAGGGAATCCATGGGTCCGGACGGCGGCACGCCAACGTGCCAGTAGCCTATGCGCCCGGGGTAGTCCTGCAGGGTGGTGAAAGTCCCGGGTGACAGGACCTCTGCGGTATTCGCGCTAAAGTAGAGCTCCGCTAGGCTTCGTGTTAACAGGTGACCGCGTTGGAAGACTGGGTCGGCAATCACGCATTGTGCATACGGGAGGTTGGTCTCAATGCCGTAAATCTCTGTGCCATCCAGTGCTTGCGACAGGGATTGCAGCGCCGCGTGCCGGTCGTCGTCATGGACAATGATTTTGGCCAGCATCGGATCAAACAAGGCGGGTACCTCAATCCCGGATTCTATCCAGTGATCGATGCGCAGTCCCGGTGCTTCGGGCCAACGAACCTGCGACAGCATGCCAGCGCAGGGCTGGAAGTCTTTCGAGGGATCCTCTGCATAGACGCGAACCTGGATTGCATGTCCGTGAGGTGACAAACCCTGCTTCAGCTCTCGCAGGTTGATCAGTTCGCCCGCTGCCTGTTTGAGCATCCACTCGACGAGATCAATGCCCCATACCTCTTCGCTGATGCCGTGCTCAACTTGCAGCCGGGTATTAACCTCAAGGAAGTAGAAATGGCTATTGTTTGTATCGTAGATAAATTCCACCGTGCCGGCGTTGCGATAGCGAACCGATGCCATCAAGCGCTCTGCGGTTTCCTGCAGATTTTGTCTAGATTCATCTGCCAGATTGGGCGCAGGTGTCTCCTCGATCACTTTCTGATTACGCCGCTGCGCCGAACAGTCGCGCTCTCCCAGGGAAATAGCGCCTCCCTCTCCATCGCCAAAAACCTGTACCTCTATATGGCGGGCGTTAGCGATGTATTTCTCTAGGTACACGCCGTCATTCGCGAAGTAATTGGCACCCTGGCGCCTGACGCTCTCCCAGGCAGAATGTAGAGTGTCGACCCGATCGCAAACCTGCATGCCGATCCCGCCCCCACCCGCCGTGCTTTTCAGCATGACGGGATAGCCAAGCTCTTCTGCCCAGGCGATAGCTTCAGTCAGCGACAGCAGCAGTGGAGAACCGGGAACCAGGGGTACGCCCGCCCGCTCCGCCGCTTGCCGGGCCAAATGTTTCAAACCAAACAGCTCTATTTGCTGCGCTGTGGGCCCGACAAAGACGATGCCCTGCTTTTCACATCGCACAACAAAGTCGGTATTTTCGCTGAGGAAGCCGTAGCCTGGATGAATAGCATCAGCGCCTGAATTTTTGGCGGCTTGTAGGACCTTTTCGATGTCAAGGTAGGTGTCGGCAGCTGTGCCGGTACCAAGGCTAACTGCGCAATCCGCCTGCCGCACGTGCAGCGATAATCGGTCTACCTCGTTGTAGATGGCCACCGATTCGATACCAAGACTAGACAGCGTGCGGTTAATACGCGTAGCAATTGCACCCCTATTCGCAATCAGGACTTTTCTGAACATGCTCTTGCGCCGCCTAAACCTGATCCCAGATCAGGATTTCGATGGGTGTTGGGTTGAAAGCGTTACAGGGGTTGTTCAATTGCGGACAATTAGAGATGAGCACGATGACATCCATTTTCGCGACCAGTTCCACATACTTGCCCGCACCACTGATGCCATCCGCGAAAGTCAATTTTCCCTCGGGCGTGATCGGCACGTTCATGAAAAAATTGATGTTATGGGTAATGTCGCGCTTGCTCATGCCAAACTGTTCGTTTTCAGTGACCGCTAGCAACCATGAGTCACGACAGGCGTGCATGCATTTTTTCTCTAAAGCGTAACGTACGGTGTTCGATTCAGTCGCACACGCGCCGCCTAGTGTGTCGTGCCGGCCGCAAGTATCGGCGACAATCTGCAGCATGGGGTTACCTTCGTTGCTGATCAGTATGCTGTCTGCGGTCAGGTAAACATTACCCTGCTCGCGAATGGTATCAATCGCGCTGTAGCGTTCGCTGGGGTCTTCTTCACGGTAAAACAGTGTGTCGGCGGCTTGGTTGCCCTCCAGGTCGTGTATGCGCACGGTCTGGCCGCGTTTCAGCGGGCGCATATAGTAATCGCCCGCGCCAACAGTCTCCCGGTAGACGGCCTGTTCCGCTAACAGGTTGCTCTCTTTAATCATATTCCGTTTCCTATCTATGCCGAGGTTAACGTAGCCCCAACGTATACAGCGCCGAGTTTTGCAGGCCACGTTGGTTCTCGGGACAGAGGTTTCGGCACGGGTCATTTTCTGTTACCGCGGCGCTATGACGTATCTGGAATGTCACCGGTTTCTTCGGATAGCTCTTTGCCGGGTTCAATGGATGAGGGCAGGTGTGGAAGATTACCAGTGTATCCATCTCGAAGCGGAGTTCGATGAACCGGTCGATCGCGGCGATGCTGCTGTCAAATTGCAAATTGCCGGTGTCGTCGACACTGACCTTGCTGAACAGGTTTAAGTTAGCTGCCAGGTCCCGTTTACCTAGCCCGTACTTTGCGATCTCTACAAGGAAGGCGTCGCAGCCGCTGCGACACCAGTCATTGCGATACTCCTGAAAGCTGCGCTCGCCCCATCTTTCTATCAGAGCCTGCCGGGTGAGGTTGCCGCAGACGGTGTCGTGCCAGCCGGCGGAATCTTCGACGATAGAGCAGAATACGCGCCCCATATCCGAATAGAGGCAATTTCCCCGTGTCAACTTGAAGGTATGCTGACACTTGAGGGTATCAGGCGCGTTATAGCGTTCCAACAGGTTGTTCGGGTTGTAAAGTAGCAAGCCTACATTTGCGCCTCCTTCTTTGTCGATGAAGCGCAGAGAAAGCCCTTTTTGCATCTGCAAGGACCAGTGGCAACCTCCGGGTAGGGTATCCTCGTAATAAATTTCCTCGCTCATGACGTTTCTCCACACCGTATTCTTGATTTGAAAATCGGGTAATGTCCGTGCCTCACCCCGTGATAGCCGGTGAATGATCGCCCCGCCTGTAGCGTTTTTTTGCAATAGCGGTGCCGGTAGATCTCAATGGAGCACGGGTCGTCACCTTGCCAAAAAAAACGTGGCAGAGTGTCCTGGAGGGCTGTCAATGAGTGGAGGCTCATACTACTTTGTCCTTTCGACATCGTCACCGACGTGAGCCATGCGAATCATATGCAAATCATTGTCGTCGTCGCTATCTGAAGAGGGATGAATCAGGTCTTCGATGCGCTTCTTTGTTGCAAGGAATTCTGGCGAGATTGACTGCTCGGGAGTGCGCGGTCTCGGTACAGGTACCTCAATCATTTCGACTAACTCACCAGGGTGCGCTTTCAGTACCAGGATACGGTCGGCAAGATACACCGCCTCGTCGAGGTCGTGTGTGATAAACAGGATGGTGATGTCGATGTTACGCCAGATTTCTATCAGGTTTGCTTGCATTTTGCCGCGGGTTTGCGCATCCAGTGCACCGAAAGGCTCATCCATCAACAAGATTCGGGGTTTATTGGCCAAAGCGCGCGCGATGGCAACCCGCTGTTTCATACCGCCAGAAAGCTGATGCGGATAAGCATCGGCAAACTTGTCAAGGCCGACCAACTCTACCCAGTTGAGCGCCTCGCTTTCAGCCGTGGCCCGCGTATGGCCCTGCATCTGCAGTCCGAACATGATATTACGTTTGACACTCAACCAGGGAAACAGGGTGTAGCCTTGGAACACCATGCCTCGGTCTGGGCCGGGATCAAATACCGGTTCGCCGTCCAAAAGTAGTTCGCCGCTACTCGGATTATCCAAACCGGCAAGGATGCGGATCAGCGTTGACTTGCCGCAGCCTGAGGGGCCGATGACACAAACAAACTCACGCCGATGCGTCTTGAAATTAATGTTCTGCAGTGCCGTGACCCGGCCATGCTGGGAATCAAAGCTCTTACAAAGATGCTTTACCTCGAGTATGACCTGACGTTGCTTTAATGCCTCAAAGCGGGAGCGCACGTCGTCACTTTGATCTAGATAGCTGGGGAGCGCTATGCTGTTCATAGTGTCATGCTCGCTCTATCCCTTCTGCCAGCGGAAAAGTCGTTTGCCTAGTTTAGCCAGCGTAATGTCAGATACGATTCCGATAATGCCGATCATGATAATAGCCGCGAAGACATTATCGAAATTCTTGTAGCGAGCCTGCTGAGTGATAAACCAGGTGATTCCTGAGCTGGTACCGATCAGTTCCGCGACGATCAGGTAAGTCCACGCCCAGCCCAGCAGGATACGTTGATCTCGATAAAGATCTGGCAGGATGCCGGGTATAACGACGCGAAAAAGTAATTGCAGTCGTTTCGCGCCCAATGTCAGAGCGGCTTCCAGTAGGGCGATATCCAGCTTGCGCGTGGTGTTTGATACCACGAGCACTTGTTGAAAAAAGGTGCCAATAAAAATGATAGCGATCTTCGGGCCGTCGTGAATGCCCAGGATAGCGACCGCTAAAGCGCCAAAAGCGGGTGCAGGTAGATAGCGAAAAAATTCAATGAAGGGTTCCTGCAGCTTTGAGACCGCAGCGTAAGTGCCGCAGAGTATGCCAATCGGTATACCGAAAAGTGAGGATAGGGTGAACCCCCAGAAAATAACCTTGATGCTGTGCCAAAGGCTTTCGTGCAACCATTTTTCGCTGCTGCGCTTGGGCGCCGTTGTGAACGCGGTAACAAACGCGGAGGCTACTTGATGGGGAGCGGGTAGGTAAATGGGATTAGCTCGACGCCCTGTGGGCAAGGCCAGCTGCTGCGCATTGGCCTGTTGCAGCTGCTCTGAGAAGACCGCTCTCTCTACCAGCATGCCCGGTTGGAACCAGTCCACTGCCCCGGCATCGATGATCTCCACTTTGGGATGCCAGACAAAGGGAATGTAGCTGACTACGGACCATAGCAAGAGCGGCAAAAGGAAAGACAGCACTGTGAGTGTTGTAGCCTGTTTGCTTGACAGTGACTGCCTGACTGCAAACCACTGCGTTGCCTGGGACACGTAGGAATTCCTGGTAGATGCAGCTCGCCCCGTTGACCACGGGGCGAGATATCTACAAACCTAGAGTGATTGAGGGATCAATGTAGGCGTCAATATCCTGTGGTGTTGTATACACCTCATACTTCACATTGAAGTCGTCTGAAATCTCAGAGGAGCCGTAGAGCGAATTCAGGCCATCGTCTTTCTGCATGACAGCTTGTGCTTCCTCCAGCGTCATGATCTTCGTGCCTGCAAGCAGCGGCTTATACGCTTCGGGAGTGAGGCCTACACGGGCCGCGAGAATGGACAGCGCTTCCGGCTGGGTGTCTTCGTTCTGGATATAGGCGACCGCTCGGTACCACACCTTGGCCACCTTTTCCCAATCACTCTTGCGGTTGGCCAAGGAGGCGGGGCTCACTGCCAGCACGTCGTAGATCAGTCCTGGAGCATCTGCCGATGTGTAAATGGCCTTCGAGCCCGGCACCTGCGACAGGGCCTGGCCAGAATTGGGCTGCCATGCGACGATGGCGTCAACATCCCCTGAGGCCAGAACCTGGGGCGTCTCGTTAGTGGGGACATTGGTCAGTTCCACATCGCTTTCGCTGAGGCCGGCGGACTCGAGGGCATTGAGTAGCAGCAAATGGCCGACGAAGCCGATTTCAACGCCGATCGTTTTGCCCTTCAGTTCACTGACAGAATCGATACCCTGGCGCGCCACAATCATGTCGTTGCCGTTGCTGAAATCGTTCACAATGATCATCACGCCGCGGGCCCCTGTTGCCCCGGTTACCAGGGTGTCGCCGTTGGTCATGGCGACAGCATCGAGTTTGCCTGCTGCAAATGCGTCCATCGATGCCACGTAATCAAACCACTCGAACTCGACGTCGACGCCCGCCTCTGTGAACCAATCGTTTTCTATGGCCACTTCCCAGGCGACCCATCCTGGCCAGTCGCTATAACCGATTTTTAAAGGATCTGCTGCCTGTGCCGCAAGGCTGAGCAGAGCTGCAGACAAGGTAAGCACAATGGATTGCAGCGTGCGGTAGAGAAAAGGGGCTGTTTTCATGAGACATCTCCGATAGGGTTCCACAGTAATGTTCGGGGCACAAGAGATCCCGCAAACGCGTTCTCCCGGGCTTTTATCCCTCCGTGTAACCCCCCGGACCGCCCAGGAGGTCGATAACTCTCGGACCAGGCATCGCGGTTTAGCCGCGACCGGAACCCTAGATATCCATTGGTTTGTGTGTCTGCCCTCGCCAGGAGAACAGGGGGTCTCAAGCTGTCATGAAATAGCTGCAAGCACTGTGCCAAAAAGAAAAAGAGTGCCGATTAGTAAGTAGTTACGGCAAGGTGTTGAACATGGGCGTCTCGGCGAGACGGTGAGTTACCCGTCACGAACGGGTATTTGCACCAGCTTAGTGCGCGCTGCTGTCGGTGACAGGCCGGTAGGCCAGTGCCTCTGCAATATGGGCGTCGCTGACATCGTCACTGCTATCCAGGTCGGCAACGGTTCGTGCCACCCGAAGGAGCCGATGCAGGCCTCTGCCGGACAGGTGCAACTGCCGGGCTATTGCAGCGAGCTGCGCCGTCTGCTGCGTTGCCAGTCGGCAACGGTTGAGCAGCAGCTCCGGGGGTAAGCGCGCGTTGCTGCAGGCTTGTCGATCTTCCTGCATCTGCCGGCACTGGGCGACGCGGGCCTGAACAATGCGCGAGCATTCGCCGGTTTGATCCAGCGAGAGTAGCTCGGCCGGGGCTATGCGATTGACCGCGACGTGCAGATCGATACGGTCCAGCAGGGGGCCGGACAGGCGGGAGCGGTAGCGTTGCACCTGGTCGGGGGTGCAGCGACAGGGGTGGTCCGGATCGCCGAGGTAGCCACAGGGACAGGGGTTCATGGCCGCGATCAGTTGGAACCCAGCCGGGTACGTGACGCGCTGTTGCGCGCGAGCGATGGTGATCTCGCCGGTTTCCATGGGCTCGCGCAGGCTTTCCAGGCTGCGGCGGCTGAATTCAGGCAGCTCATCAAGGAACAGGACCCCGCCGTGCGCGAGAGAGACCTCTCCCGGTCGTGGTTGGCTGCCGCCTCCCACCAGCGCGGTGGCGCTCGCGCTGTGATGGGGGTTGCGAAAAGGGCGCTGCAGGTAATAGTCGGCAGTACCGGGGCGACGTAGCGCATCACGCAGGGCCAGGGCGAGCAGAAGGTCTTCCGATTGTGGTGGTGGAAGAATCCCCGGTAGGCGGCTTGCCAGCAGGCTTTTGCCCGTACCGGGTGGTCCGCATAGTAGGAGGTTGTGACCGCCTGCAGCGGTGATTTCCAATGCCCGGCGGGCGCCCCGCTGACCGACCACGTCGCGCATATCAGGGTATTCATGAGAGCAGACCGCTGCGCCAGCCGGCGTGAGCGGGATGTCTTCGCTGCCATTCAGGTGAGCACACAGGGTCAGGATATCCCGGGGTGCGATTACTTCGCTGCCGGGTACATGGGCGGCGACGCGTGCGTTGGCGGGCGCCAGCACCAGTCGCCGTGCGGCGGCGGCCGTTGCGATCCCCGCGGCGATGACACCGGAAACGGGGCGCAGGGCGCCATCCAATGCCAGTTCGGCGAGGAATTCGTGGGCGCCGAGATGCTCTGGGGATAACTGTCCGGAGGCCGTGAGAATACCCAGTGCAATGGGTAAATCAAAGCGCCCGCCGCCCTTGGGCAAATCGGCAGGCGCCAGGTTGACAGTAATACGACGGTCGGGAAACGTGAAGTGAGAGTTCATCAGGGCACTGCGCACCCGGTCCTTGCTCTCGCGCACGGCGGTTTCTGGCAGGCCGACTAGATTGAATGCCGGCAGGCCGTTTGACAGGTGGGTCTCGACGCGAACCAGTGGCGCCTCGATGCCGATCAATGCCCGGCTGTATACGACTGACAGTGCCATTGCTCTTCCTTGAGCACGGGGGCTTGGAGCAGCGGCCTGGAGCCGGCGCTCACGGAGTGTTGGTCAGGGTCTCCAGCTCCTCGGTTAATGCCGCAAGGGTGGTCTCTAGCTCGATAACCCGTGCACGGGTGCGTTCGAGGATCTCAGACTGGGCGTCGAATTCCTCGCGGTTGACCACGTCGAGTCGGGACAGAGCGGCTTGTGCCAACCCGCGCAGGCGCTTGTCTAGATCGCCTGTGGCGCCTGCGCCGCCGATGGTTTCGCCAAGCTGGTGCAGAACCGTCCAGGGGGCTGGGGGTGGTTTCAGTGCCATGCAGATGCCGTCTCATACGGGGTAATGGAGGGGTAAGTGTAGAGCATTTCTATTCCGTGTCACAGCGCACCGCTAAGCACTATTTTAGTGCATTGCACCACAAAAGATCATGCAAACGGCGTTCGCAGCCACGCACCAAATTGGCACTAATTCATATGTCGTTGAAATAATTAAATAATATACTCTTTGGCACAGACTCTGCTAAGTATTCGGCGACAGATTGGTAACGCGTACGCATTATGCCCGCAGCGAAAATCTGGCGCATTACGGAGTCTGTAAACCGACTTTTTAAAAATAGGAGTAAGGAACATGTTGAACAAAAAACTTACCAGTGCAGCGGTGTCAGCCGCCCTGTTGACTGGACTAGGCGCAAGTGCCGCCCAGGCATATGAAATCAGCGCCAACGTGGCGTTGGTCTCCGACTACCGCTTCCGCGGTATTTCGCAGACTGGCACGAAGGCTGCTGTGCAAGGTGGCTTCGACGCCAGCTTCGAGCCGGGCTTCTACATCGGTACGTGGGCGTCGTCTGTCGACTTCGGCGGCGACAACCCGACCGGCAGTTATGGCACTATGGAAATCGACTATTACGCGGGCTGGGGTGGGCCCATTGGCGATACCGATTTCGGCGTGGATGTTGGTTACTACTATTATCAGTACCCTGGCGATACCGTGGACCCCAAAGGTGACTATCAGGAATTCAATGTCACGGGTTCTTGGAAAGACTTGTCTATCGGCGTGACCTACTCGGATGATTACTATGCTAAGACGGGCAAGTTCTGGTACTACGCCGGGGACTACAGCCTCAGCTTCGCAGAGGATTTTTCGCTGGGTCTGCACGTCGGTTACAACTCGTTTGATCGGGATACGGGCAACAAGACCTTTTTCCCCGTCCTTTCCAACGGTAAGGCACAGGACTCCTATACGGATTACTCCGTGACGCTGACCTATTCTGTTTGGGGCGTTGATCTGTCCGTTGCGTGGGTCGGTACCGACCTCGACACGGAAGACTGCTTCGGCGACTCTGACGCCTGCGACGATACAGCAGTGTTCAGCATCGCCAAAAGCTTCTAACCGCAACAGCAGTCCTGAGCCGGCCAGGTCGCTGGCCGGCTCCCAATCCGGAGACTTTTATGAAACTAATTACGGCCATTGTTAAACCATTCAAACTGGACGATGTGCGTGAGGCGCTGTCCGAGATCGGCGTTCAGGGTATCACCGTGACCGAGGTCAAGGGCTTTGGCCGACAGAAGGGCCACACCGAGCTGTACCGCGGTGCGGAGTATGTTGTCGACTTTCTGCCCAAAGTAAAAATTGAAGTCGCTGTCGCCGCAGGTGTTGTAGATCAAACGATCGAGGCCATCACGAAGGCGGCCAACACCGGCAAAATTGGTGACGGCAAGGTCTTTGTCTCCCCCCTGGAGCAAGTGGTTCGCATTCGCACAGGTGAGACCGGCGAAGACGCAATCTGAATCCCCCCCGAACTGTTAGCAGAGAGTTATTCCCATGGAAAACAACATTTTCGAACTACAGTATGCAATGGATACCTTCTACTTCCTGGTATGCGGCGCGCTGGTAATGTGGATGGCGGCGGGCTTCTCAATGCTCGAGGCTGGCCTCGTCCGCTCCAAGAATACAACAGAGATATTGCTCAAAAATGTAGCGCTATTTGCAGTAGCCAGCACCATGTACATGATCTGCGGTTATCACTTTATGTACGACGGCGGCTATTTCTTATCTGGTGTGACGACCGTGGCGCAAATGGACGATACGGCGGTTGCTGCGGTGCTGGAAGCGTCTAATGAAGCCGGGTTTGCCGATATGGGTGAATATGCCCCTGCATCGGATTTCTTTTTCCAGGTGGTATTCGTTGCCACGGCGATGTCCATCGTCTCCGGTGCCGTAGCCGAGCGCATGAAACTCTGGGCGTTCCTGGCATTTGCGGTGGTTATGACGGGCTTCATCTACCCGATCGAGGGCAGCTGGACGTGGGGTGGTCAGCCTGTTCCCTTCATCGGCGAGTTAAGCTACAGCGACTATGCGGGCTCCGGTATCGTGCACATGGCAGGTGCTGCTGCGGCGCTGGCCGGTGTTATCCTGCTGGGGGCGCGCAAAGGGAAATACGGTTCGGATGGTTCCGTCAAGCCAATCCCGGGCGCCAATATGCCGTTGGCGACACTCGGAACCTTCATTCTTTGGATGGGCTGGTTCGGTTTCAACGGTGGCTCGACCCTCAAGCTGGGTGGTATCGGTGTTGCTAATGAGGTAGCCAATGTCTTTCTGAATACCAACGCGGCGGCCGCTGGTGGTCTGATCGCTGCGATGATCCTGGCGCGAATCTGGTTCGGTAAGGCAGACCTTACTATGGCGCTGAACGGCGCGCTGGCGGGCCTGGTGGCTATCACAGCGGAACCTGCCGATCCGTCACCGCTTCTGGCGACTATCATTGGCGCCATTGGAGGCATCATCGTCGTGTTCAGTATCGTGTTCCTCGACAAGATCAAGATCGATGATCCGGTGGGAGCCATCTCCGTCCACGGTGTCGTTGGTCTCTGGGGTATCTTTGCGGTCTTGCTCTCTGATCCCGATGCTACCTTTATGGGCCAGCTGGTTGGCGCGCTGGTGATCTTTGTTTGGGTGTTTGTCTCCAGCCTGATCGTCTGGGGGATTATCAAGGCGGTCATGGGCATCCGGGTCAGTGAACAGGAAGAGTACGAAGGGGTGGACATGTCCGAGTGCGGCATGGAAGCGTATCCTGAATTTGTCGGTGCCAGCGGCAGCGGCTAGTTGCAGACTTTGCGGGCGCATTTTGCGATGCGTAGATTGGGGGCCCTCGGGCCCCCCTTTTTTTGCCTGAGGTGTCAGCTTAGTCAGTGAATCCGATCGATAACAGAAGGCAACTGTCCCAGGTTTGTGATCTCCGCATCAGCTCTTGGGCCGCCGGGCCAGGCCTCTCCGTTTGAACTGATCCATACGGTGCGCAGTCCCACGTTACGTGCCCCGCGGATATCGTGTTCTGGGTCGTCGCCGACATGCACGATTTGTTCCGCCGGAACGCCCACCCGCTCCACCGCAGCCTGGAACATGTTCGGATGCGGCTTGCTCGCACCGATATCTTCCGCCAGGAATGCGAAGTCAAAATATGCTGCGGCATCGGTCTTGTAGATATCTGCATTGCCATTGGTGAGGGCGCCCAGCGTGTAATCCTGCGCTAGCAGCTCAAGCACCTCCAGGGCCTCGGCGTAAAACTCAACCTGTTGCCGCGCGCGCAAAAAGACGTCGAAGGCCTTCCGCGCGCCACTGTGCGCGGCCTCTTCCGAGTACCCTGCCATGAGCTGCAGCTCGTAAAGCATTTGTTTGCGCATTTGGCTGACATGGTGAGCGAGCTGCGGGTGACGTTTCCACACGGACTTGTTGAATTCAAACAAGGCGGGTGGATCAAAAGTGTCCGCGATGCGCGGCCGGTTCGCCAGCAGCCAGTCCTGCTGCGCCCGCTCGGCGTGCCGCAGGACGGGCTCAACCGCCCACAGTGTATTGTCCAGATCAAAGGTGATGGCAGCGACAGTCACGTCAGTTGCGCTTGCGTCGTCTCGCCCGCGGGTGCGCCGCGTCGTACACTGTTGCCAGGTGCTGGAAATCCAGATGGGTGTAGATTTGGGTCGTGGATAGGTTGGCGTGTCCTAGCAATTCCTGCACTGCTCGCAGATCGCCGCTGGATTCCAGCATATGGCTGGCGAAGGAGTGCCGCAGCATATGCGGGTGCACATCCTGCGGCATACCCGCTTTGCGGGCCTGCAATTTCAGGCGAGCCTGGATATTGCGCAGGCTGATCCGCTGGCCGCGATTGCTGGTGAACAGTGGACCGCCCTTCTCGTGGTCGTTTTCAGTGGGGGCGCGCACCTGCAACCAACGCCCGATCGCCTCGAGCGCGGCCGAGCCGACAGGTACCGTGCGGGCTCTGTTACCTTTGCCCGTCACCGTCATCAACTTTGATTGTGCATCAATGTCGTCCCGGTTGATGGCTGCCAGTTCCGCGAGCCGCAGGCCTGAGGAATAGAACAGTTCGGCCATCGCCGCATCGCGCCGAGTAATCACTGAATCGATGTCAAAAGTCAGGTATTTGTCGACTTGATCAGGGTCTAGTGCTTTGGGTAGTTTGCGCGGTTTGCGCGGCGCCTGCACGCTGGCAGCAGGATTGCGTAGGCGGCTATTTTCCCGCCCGAGAAAGTTGAAGAAAGAGCGTGTAGCGGACAGACTGCGCTGAATGCTGCTACCCGACAGGCCCTGTCGATGAAGCTGGGCAGCCCAGTTGCGGATATCGCTTTCCACCAGGGTGTCCACGGCGCGCTTACCCGCGCGCTCGCAAAAGCGCTGCAGGGCAGACAGGTCGCGTTGGTAACTGCTGATAGTATGGGGGGAGAGTCGTCGAACATCCCGCAGGTAGATGAGAAAGCGTTCTGCAGGGCCCTGCACGTTGCTGGCTTTGGCCACGCCTTTGTCAGCGTGTCCCGGGTAAACGCGACATGAGTTTCTGCAGCACGTCGGCGATGTGCGAGAGAAACAGCGTATCTACCGTGCTGTTGTAACGATTGGCGTCCGAGCTGCCGACCGCGATTAGGCCAATGGGTTTATCATCAGCCAATGGCACCAGGGCGGCGGAGCCGACTCCTGTGCCCTCCGGGAATAGAAATCGGAGCTCCTCCTTGCGCAGGGTGCCGCAGACGGCTTTGTGGCCCTTAAACAGACCCCCGATCTGGTTTTTCACTGTTTCCATCGGCTCTGCCCGCCATCCCGTCGCGGCCTCGTCGCTATAGATGATCATACTGACGTGCTCTATCTCGAAATCGCGTGCCAGCGAGCGCATAAATTGGCTGTACAGGCTCTCCAGCGAGTCAACGTCCAGCAACGTGATGACCAACGCGCGTGTGTGTCTGAATAGGGCATCATTGGCTCTGGCATTTGCTGTCAGAGTCTTGAGTTGTTGACGCAGCGCCGTATTTCGTTCACGCAGCACACTGGCCTGCTTTTCTACCAGGGATACGGCACTGCCGGAGGCGTGGGTGATATGCAGGTAGTCCAGCATTTCCGGATTCCGCTGTAGGAAGTCATCGTGGTTCTTTAGGTACTCGCTCACGATCTCGTCATTGAGTTCGCTGTGCCTGCTCCGTTCGGCAACTGCCTGATTTTCGCTGGCGGACATATCTGGTGACCCCCTTTTCTCTGTTTGGCTCCTTCGCGGAGCTCTAGATTCTTATGGTTCCCTCGAACACCACCTCAGTGGGGCCCGTCATGATCACTGGCCGGCCTTCGCCTGCCCATGATATGGAAAGCTTACCCCCCGACAGCGTAACTGTCACGGTTTCACTCAGCCACCCCCTGGCAATACCATAAACGACCGCGGCACAGGCACCCGATCCGCAGGCGAGCGTTTCGCCAACGCCTCGCTCATAGACCCTTAATTTGATTTCCCGCTCCGAGACGACCTCCATGAAGCCCGCGTTTACGTGTAGGGGGAAGTGGGGGTGCGCCTCGATTCGAGGCCCGAGGCGCGTGACGTCTGCTTCTTTGACGGTGTCCACGCGCAGTACCGCATGAGGATTGCCCATGGAGACAACGCCGATCTCCAGTGTATGGTCCTCGACTCTCAGCGCGTAGCTGTCTTTGCGTTGCGTTGCCTTGAAAGGGATGGCATCGGGCTCAAATGCTGGTATCGCCATCGTGACCTCAACATCGCGATCATTCAACATGCGTAGTTGGATGACACCTGTGGTTGTTTCCACACTGATTAGTCGCTTACCGGTCAGCTTCTTATCCCGCACGAAGCGCGCAAAGCAGCGCGCGCCATTGCCGCACTGTTCCACTTCTTGGCCATCTGCATTGTAAATGCGGTAGCGGAAATCCACCGCTGAGCTACCGGGTGGTTCTACTACCAGCACTTGGTCGCAGCCTACGCCGAAATGTCGGTCGGCTAGCCGCCGAATATCCTCAGTGCCTAACTCGTGGTGTTGGGAGATCATATCGATGATCACGAAATCGTTGCCCGTGCCGTGCATCTTGGTGAACTGTAGTCGGCGCATTGGACTCAGTCCCCTTGGGGTAGCGTATTCTCGCCACGCAGCATGTCGGCCACATTCTCACGCTGCCGCACCAGGTGGGCATGATCCCCGTCCACCATGACCTCCGCTGCGCGTCCACGACTGTTGTAATTGGAGCTCATGACAAACCCGTAGGCGCCTGCGCCGAACATGGCTAGCAGATCACCTTCGCTAAGGCTGAGCTGCCGGCCTTTACCCAGGAAATCGGCAGTTTCACATACGGGTCCAACGACATCCCAGTGTGCTAGTTGGCCGCCGTTGTGGTGCTCGACCGGCTGGATATCCATCCACGCCTGGTAAAGCGCGGGGCGCAACATATCGTTCATCGCTGCATCCACCAGCGCAAAGTGATGTCCGGGCGTGGACTTAAGATAGGCTACCTGCATGACCAACAGTCCGGCGTGCGCGGCGATAGAACGTCCCGGCTCGAACATTAGTGTCAGCGGCCGATCTCCGAGCGTATTTTTCACTGCGCAGATATAGTCACTAATCGAGGGCGGTGTCTCATTCTGGTAGGAGACACCCAGCCCGCCGCCGAGGTCGAGGTGCTGAATCACAATGCCCCGGTCGGCGAGAACATCTACCACTGCCAGCAGTCGCTGGAGCGTATCAATGAATGGCGCCAGGGCGGTGAGTTGGGAGCCGATGTGACAGTCCAATCCGATGATCTGCACACTGTCCAGTTGTGCAGCGCGGTCATACACGGCGATCGCTTCATCGATGCCAAGGCCAAACTTGTTTTCTGCAAGGCCGGTAGATATGTACGGATGGGTTTTCGCATCCACATCGGGGTTCACCCGCACGGAGACCGGTGCTATCTTCCCATGCGTGGCGGCCACACGGTTCAGGACTTCGAGCTCGGTGGCCGACTCTAGATTGAAGCAGTGAATACCCAGCGTCAACGCGCGCGACATTTCTTCGGGTGTTTTGCTGACACCAGAGAAGACTACCTTTGATGGGTCGCCGCCGGCGTTAATGACCCGTTCCAGTTCGCCGCCGGATACGATGTCAAACCCGGCACCCAGGCGAGCTAGCACGTCGAGTACTGCCAAATTGGAGTTGGCCTTCACCGCGTAGCAGATCAGGTGTTCAGCACCGTCCAGTGCCTGCTGGTATTCTTTGAACGCGGTTTCCAGCGCGGCTCGAGAATACACATAGCAGGGGGTGCCGTAGTGCGCGGCGATATCACTCACAGCCACACCTTCCGCGTACAGTCGATCCTCACGATAAGTGAAATAGCGCATCATTCGCCCTCGTGTCAGGAACGTTGCGATGGCTGTTTGGTGCTATCCTGCGGTGCGGCGGGCGGTGGCACCGGTGCATCCTCAACAGGCATATACAGAGGCCCCGTCTGGCCACATCCAGCGAGAAGGGATAACGCAATGACGGCCAGCAGGCCAGTTACGGAAGAGCGCATGGTACTTATCCGAGGTTTTATGGCATCAATTATACCGGTCGCTAGTAAGCCGCGCGAATACCCCTTATTATTGAATTGTACACAGTTTCCCCAGTACGACAGGATCCCGGATGACCGAATCAGAATTCAACGAGTCGATTGATGCCGTCTTCACTGCGTTGGAATCAGCATTGGATAAGATCGATGATGATTTAGACTACGAGACTACGGGTGGCGTGCTGACGGTTGAATTCGAGAACGACAGTAAGCTGGTCTTAAGTCGACAGCCAGCGATGTGCCAGCTATGGCTCGCAACGCGTGCGGGTGGGTTTCACTTTGCCTGGGATGAAGGCGCAGGAGACTGGCGCGATACGCGGCATGGACGATTATTTCGGCCCTTTGTGGTTGAGCAGATGCAATCCCAGGGGCGTGTTGATTTTGCCTGGAACTGACTTCGATAGTCGGTCGATCTATTGGCAGGTGTTGCTGGGGGTAGGACTCGCGTCTTTTGCGCCCACCGTGTTTCCATCTGCCGCTGTGATGGAGCCCCTGTATGTGAAGAATCTCAGCCCTGTTGCAGGTTTGCTCGGCTTCCCCTCGCAACGGGACGCACACGCTACTGGGACCAGCAGGTTGCAGCTAGCCGTGCACGCGAGCATAGCCAACCACTATGTGAACGAGTCCTCTAGCGATGAGTTCCTCAACCTGGATGGAGAAACTCTGCGCTATGCCCTCGACCTCCGCTATGGCGTGGCGCAGAACTGGGATGTGCAGCTGGAAGTGCCCTGGGTTGACCAGAGCAGCGGGGATCTGGATCGGCTGATTGATGACTGGCATGATTTTTGGGGTATGTCTGACGGAGGCCGTTCTAATGTGCCGCGAGATCTATTGGATTACCGTTACCTGACACTTGATGGGGGCTTCGAACTCGCCGATGGGACCTCCGGCATCGGCGATATCACCTTATCGACAACCTACGCTTTTCACCGTGGCGAGCGAGCGGCTGCCAGTATTGCCTTGGGTTATAAGTTCGGTTCAGGTGACGATGATAAGTTTACCGGCAGTGGCGCGGATGATGCGTGGGTGGCTCTGCGTTTCTCGGGGGGCCAGCTATCTGAGGTGCCACTAATCTGGCACGGCCAGGTTGGCTATCTGCGAGCAGGCG
>JABSPW010000036.1 GCA_013214285.1 Halioglobus sp.
CTGTGCCACCACAGACCCGGTGGCGCCTGCGGCCCCGGAGACCAAGACGGTCTCTCCCGTCGCAGGCTGACCGACATCAAGGAGGCCGAAGTAGGCTGTTAAGCTGGTCATGCCAAAGACGCTAAGCGCCAGATGAGGCGGCATGCCCGCTGGCAAGGGAGTGGGCGGAATCAGCCCGGCGGGGTCGCCGATACTGTACTCCTGCCAATTGATTAGTCCTTGCACCAGGGTGCCAACGGGCAAAGCAGCATTGGCGGATTCGATAACCTGCGCGACGCCGCTGGCGCGCATGGGCTCGCCTATGCCGACAGGGGGTAAATAACTGGGTTCATCGATCACCCAGCCCCGCATAGCGGGATCGAATCCAAGCATCAGTGTTTTCAGTAATACTTCGCCTTTTCCAAGGTCGGGCTTGGGCAGGGGTGAGGCCACGCAGTCAAAGTGTTGAGGGCCGATGCTACCCTGGGGGCGCGCCTTCAGCAGCCATTGCTTGTTTACACTGCGCATTCGTCTTTCCTTAGTGCGACTGCATATTGTTGGCGGCTATTAAAGCATTGCCGCGCCACTTTGAATAGAGCTCCGGCATGACATCGGTGGCATGCTGTGTTCCAATCCACCGCTAGCTTGTTGCCACAGGATGTCGATGAAAACGCTATTAATCGTGTACCACAGCCAGAGCGGCACTTGCGCTGGTCTGGCCCGCGCTGCCTGGTACGGTGCACGGCAAGAGAGCGGTGTCGAAGTAGCGGTGAAGCGGGCTTGGGACGCGGGCACTGCCGATCTGGCGCTTGCCGATGGCGTCATGCTGGTGGCAGCGGAACAGTCCGGCGCCTTGAGCGGAGCTATGAAGGACTTCCTTGATCGCACGTTTTATCCCGCGATCGCAAAAAGCCTGGTGTTACCCTATGTGCTCCTGATCAGTGCCGGTAATGACGGTCGCGGTGCGCAGCAACAGGCGCAGCGCATCCTGTCCGGGTATCCGTTTCCAGCTGCAGCGGAGCCGCTTATAGTGCGTGGTGAATTGTGTGCAGCGCACGAAGCCGCCAGTGCCGAATTGGGCCAGGCATTCGCGGCCGGGCTGTCGATGGGAATATTTTAATGGCGCCCATAAGCTGGCGTGCCCAACCAGAGGACTCGACCTTGGATAGACCTGCGCAACCCGTGCCGAAGGGGTTTGAACAATTGCCCCTGGGTCTTGGTTTTACCGACAATCTGCAGCCCGTCTATCGTCGCATTGTCGGCGAGTCCGCGGTGTTCGGGCTGCGGGTGACAGACCGCCACTGTAATACCATGGGCGTCTGCCACGGGGGCGTTTTGATGACGCTCGCGGATATCACTGCCACCACAGGCTGTAACCTTGCTCATGGCGTTATTGCTGGCAGTCCGACAGTACACATCGATATCAACTTCATTTCGGGTGCCCAGCGGGGTGAATGGATTGAAGCCGTGGCTGAGCAGGTGAACGCAAAGCGGCGCCTGGGATTTTGCAGTGGAGGTATCTATAACGGCGAGGCTACTGTGGCGCGTTTCGCTGGTACGATCTACTTTCCTGATCATCAAGGTCTCTGGAAGTCAGGACGCCCGGGCAAGGGTGTGCTCGACCAACACGACGACTAGCGGTTAGTGGAAGCACATGGCTCATTTTCGAGGGTACAGCTGATGGCGAAGGCGTGCTCGATAATTGTCGCCGCTGAGCAATATGTCTGTGTGTTACGGCCCAGCAGGTGTATCTTGAAGCGGGTCGGAAAGGGCAATCTGAGGTTCGTCTGGCCTGTATGAGACTGCAGTTGTACCGACATTATGCAGGTAAAAAGCAAAGGCGGTAATGTGTGGACATCTTTCCTGCGGGGTTAGTAGAGATTACATAGCAAGCGGATAGGTCATAAAAGAAGACGATCGCATACGGGTAGACCCTTGGAGGTAAGTGTGACGCCTGACTTGCAGACGCGGTTTAGTGAAACGAGGTGAACCTTCAATAGCGGTCCTAGGGCATCATTATCATGTGTCAACAGTGTGGCACCGTATAAGCGATCAGCGTAGAAGGGCGCAATACCGAACACTAGCAGCGCATGTGGCGGTAATGCACAATGTGCGGTTTGGTATCAGCGCAGTCAGGTGAAGGAGAGCGATATCCATGCTGAAATTTCAAGCTTTGCCTGAGGGAAAACATGGCTTTGAACTGTTGCACCTCTCGCCTGTGATTGGTACCGAGGTGCTGGGCATCGACTTGGCCGAGCCGACCAGTGACAAGGTGATCCGATGGCTTCGTGAATTACTCGTAAAGCGTAAAGTGATATTTTTCCGAGATCAGGATATTTCCAAACAGCAGCATGTCGATTTCGCACGACGCTTTGGCGATCTGGAAGTCCATCCGTTTACCGTGAATAATGAGGATTATCCTGAGGTTATCCACTTGGACAATGATCGTGAGCATCCGCCTTTTATCAATATTTGGCACTCTGATGTGACTTGGCGCAGGAACCCTTCACTCGGATCGGTGTTGCGCGCAGTAGACGTCCCGGCGGTCGGGGGTGACACGCTGTTTGCCAATATGGAGGCGGCCTATGATGCGCTGGACGAGCCCACTCGCCGGCAGATCGATAAGCTTGTTGCCGTGCACGACAATGAGGGGTTCTTGCTGGGTATGAAGGCCAATGGGGCTAGCGACGATGCGATTGAGGAAAAGCGCAAGCAGTTTCCGCCCAGCACGCATCCGGTGGTCAGGACACACCCCGAAAGTGGTAAAAAGTCCCTTTATGTTAATGCCGCCTTCACGCGCAATATCAAAGACATGTCGGATCGAGACAGCCAGGGTTTATTGCGCAAGCTTTTCCAGACAGCCTCTAATCCTGATATCCAGTGCCGCTTTCGCTGGCGTAAAAACTCGTTTGCGTTTTGGGACAACCGGGGCGCCCAACACTATGCTACCGCCGACTATTGGCCACTCACCCGCAAGATGGAACGGGTAACGATTGTTGGTGATAGACCGCACTAGCGACAGCTGCCTGCAGGCTGTCTCAGCATCAGCTGTTCGCCAAGTGCTCTCGTATCACCTGCAAGAAACCCATCCCATATTTATCCAGCTTGCGTGCGCCGACGCCACTGAGGGTCGCGAATTCGGTCATTGATTGCGGCATGGCCGCGCACATCGCCTGCAGCGTGCTGTCATGAAAGATGACGTAGGGTGGCACACCCTGATCTTCCGCAAAGCGCCTGCGTCGGTCTCGCAAGGATTCCCAAAGGGTTATGTCCAGGCCTTCAGGCAGTGGTGCCGTGGTCTGGCGTTTTCCATCTGTCAGCGGTTTAATATCTCTGCGCAGTGCGATGGTCTTTTCTCCGCGCAGTACAGAACGGCACTTTTCCTCCAGGCGCAGTGCACCAAAGCGCGGCGTGTCGACCGACAAATAGCCGCGTGCGACGAGTTGCCTGAAAACTGAACGCCACTGGTTGTTGTCCAGGTCTTTACCGAGGCCATACACGGCCAGCAGATGATGATCATTCTGCAATACTTTGTCGCCCTCTCGTCCCCGCAAAACATCGATTAGGTGACCGACACCAAAGCGCTGGCCTGTGCGGTGGCATGCACTCAGTGCCATGCGTGAAGCTTCCGTGCCGTCCCACGTGCTCACGGGCTCCAGACAGGTGTCACAGTTGCCACAGGGCTGTGCTAACGTATCTCCGAAGTAATGCAGCAGGGCCTGCCGACGGCAACTGGTGATCTCGCACAGGCCTAGCATGGCGTTCAGTCGGTATTGCTCGGCACGCTTATGGGCGTCGCTGCCTTGTGAGCCCTCCATCATTTGCTTGAGCTTGATAACATCCTCCAGCCCGTAAATCATCCAGGCATCAGCTGGCGCGCCATCCCTGCCTGCCCGACCAGTTTCCTGGTAATAGGATTCGACTGACTTTGGCATATCCAGATGGACCACAAAGCGCACGTCGGGTTTATCGATTCCCATCCCGAAGGCGATAGTAGCAACGATGACAACGTTCTCATCGCGTAAAAATCTGGCCTGGTGTGCGGCACGGATGTCGTTGGTCAGACCAGCATGGTAGGGCAGGGCATCGAATCCGCTTGTCTGAAGCCAGTGCGCGATCTTTTCAGTTTTTTTTCGCGATAGGCAATAGATGATGCCGGCGTCGCGCGGATGCTCGTCCTGTAAAAAGCGCAGCAGTTGTGCTTTGGCGTTGTGCTTCAACGATATGCGATAGCGGATGTTGGGCCGATCAAAGTCTGAGATAAATCTGTGTGCTCCCTCCAGATCCAGACGCTGCGCAATTTCATTTCTTGTGTCTTCATCGGCCGTTGCCGTGAGCGCGATGCGTGGTACATGCGGAAAGCGTTCATGCAGAAGGTTCAGTTTCAGGTAGTCCGAGCGGAAATCATGACCCCACTGAGACACGCAGTGTGCCTCATCGATAGCGAATAGAGCCAGTGTCGCACCTTGTAATAACGCTAGCGTATGTGCCTGGTTCAATCGCTCAGGTGCAATATAGAGCAGGTCCAGTTTTCCCGCACATAGCGACTGTTCGATGTATTCAGTGGCCGTGCTGTCCAGTGTGGAATTCAGGAAGCTGGCGCGCACGCCCATTTGGCGCAATGCATCTACCTGGTCCTGCATGAGAGCGATTAACGGCGATATCACTACGCCACAACCGTGCCGCAGGAGGGCAGGAATTTGATAGCAGAGAGATTTTCCACCGCCCGTGGGCATCAGGACCAGGGCATCGTCACCCTTTACAAGCGCCTCTATGATGGCTGCCTGCTGTCCACGGAATTCGGTGTAGCCAAAAGTATGCTGCAAAATGTGAAGGGCGTCGCTCATGAGCGTGTTGTCGTGTGTTTGCTGCGCCTTTGTGTCAGGAGAAAAGAGGGTATTATCCACTGTGTTGCCACGTGAGCTTACCTGGCCTTTTACTGAGTGGCGCACAATTGATCGTGTTCAGACGCATCATAGCCGTCACTGATCATATACCCATTCAGTAATATCCGCGCATAGGCTTCACAGCGCTCTTGTCTCGAAAATGCGGTGTCTGTCAGTAGCCGCTGCCTGACGCTCTCAATGCTCAGTCGGTCTTCAACCATACGCACGCCGCCACTATCCTGGGTATCGAGAAGTAGAATATTTTTTCCTGTAGGTCGCCAGGGTGTCCACGTGGGCAGTGCGTTAGGGTCGCTGCCGTTCGGATTGCCGGAGTGTGCGAAGTTGCCCCAGTACGTCATCATAGTGTCGGCAACCACCGCGCGCTGTGCATTGTTGGAGAACAGCCACGTCCAGGGAAAGCTTTCGTGTGTGCCAAAGACAAATGGAATTTCTATCGCATGGCCTGCACCTAACAGCAACGGCAGGTCGACAATGAAGCTTGTGTGCTCATCGAAGTCGAAACGGTAAGTATAAACCGGGCCACCGCCGTGTGTAGTGATCACTTCAGCGGGTGTGTCGACAGAGTAAATCCGCCAGGTATCAGAGCCCAGCGCAGCAGCCTTGTTGTAACGCAGGGGTTCTTTGACGCTGGGGATAAAGCCCAGCTTGTAGTCGACGAAGCGTTCGTCAAACATCATGAACAGTTTATCCTCATCCCGGTTAGTCCCCGTAATAATGGGCACGGCATTGTACTTCCTCGGATCCTTGAACAGTTCCAGGGCGGGTTCTGTGAAGACGTAGCCGTCCAGAAACAAGCGGGGCTGCTCGTAGTTGCCTGGGGATTGCGTGATTACCTGTGCGTAAATCTCATCGGGTGTTTTTGCACGCAATGCAGCCGCCACCGCAATGTCATCCAGGCTGGCGGCCTCAGGGACAATCTTGGGAATCAATTGGCTGGCATTGTTTTCATGACTGGGATAGTCAGGTGCACTTTCGTCGATGTATTCGGACTTTACCGCATCCATGATCTTCAACGAACCACTTTGTACGATGGCACGATGGAACAGCCCTTTGGCCAGCGGTGATTGCACCATCGACCAGACGTTTCTTCCTCCTGCGGATTCACCAAAAATGGTGACTTGGTCCGGGTCCCCGCCAAAGTTCGCGATGTTGCGCTGCACCCACTGCAGGGCAGCGATGATGTCGAGGGTGCCGTAGTTGCCCGAGTGATCAGCGCGGCTGGCTCCCGGCGGCCGAAGTGCGCTATGCCGTATCCAGCCGAATAAACCCAACCGATAATTCATTGAAACAACCACCACGTCCTGCGAGCTGGCGAGAATGGTGCCGTCGTAAACCTGTGACGAGCCCATCATGTTGCCGCCCCCGTGAATCCAGACCATCACGGGCAGTCGGGACTGATTTCTCAGTGCTGCGCGTGGTGCAAAGACATTCAGGGTCAGGCAGTCTTCTACTCCGATAACGTGCTCAGACTTGGGGGCATTAGGGCCGGCGGTGGGATTGTCTGGCTGCACGCAGGCGGGTCCGTATGCCAGCGCTTCACGCGTGTCCGACCAGGGCTGCACTGGCGCAGGCGCGCGCCAGCGCAATTCGCCCAGCGGCGGCGCGGCATAGGGGATGCCGCGCCATTGGAAGGTGTTGTGATCGCCTTCGTTACCGACAATGGTGCCAGTGTCAAGCGTGACGCGGGTTGCGGTCGCGGGTGGGGCCTGCTGGACGCCGCATGCGGACAGGAGCAGACTGAGGCCAAGGTACATCAAGGGACGAAAGTTCATTCTTGTCTCACGGTAGTGATGTCATTGAGTCGCTGCGCAATATTAGCAGACGCTGTGGGGGCGGCGTTTTTGACGAACAGGAAGCACTGTCACGATGGGGCGGATGCGGCAGCGGGTGCATCGCCAAACGTTTTCAGAGCATCGATGAAAGCCCGCGCTGCCCGCGACAGACTGTGGCCCTCGTGCTGAACAACCCCCAAAGACCGCTCGATCGTCGCATCGTCTAGCGGCAGTGTGACGAGAGAGTCCTCGCGCATGCTGCGTGGCAGCACCGTCCAGCCGAGTCCTACCGATGCCATCATGCGAATCGTTTCCAGATAGTTGGTGGCGATTGCCACCTCGACCGGTAAGCCGCGCTCATCAAATAAGCGCTTTACGATTTGTCCGGTATAGGTATTCAATCCGGGTAGGATCGCGGGGTGCTCACTGAGCACGTCGAGCGTAACCGTTTTGCATTGTGTGAGCGCGTGACCCGCCTGCGCCATGAAATCCAAGGGGTCATGCCACACCAGGTGTGTGACGCTGTTAGCCACATGCTCTGGGGATAGAGTCACAACCGCTAACTCGACCTCACCGCGCAGCGTGCGTTCGTAGGCCCTTTCTGAGTCCATAAAGTCGATATCGAGGTGCACCGCCGGATACGCGCTGCTGTAGTGGCTCAGCACCGGTGGCAGCCGGTGCAGGCCGATGTGGTGGCTGGTGGCAAGACGCAGCCTGCCACCGACCTCGCCAGCAAGATCGCGCACTGATTGCTCGGCGGCCTGAATTTCTCGTTGCACCGCCCTCGCATGCGGAAGCAGCGCGTCGCCTGACTCAGTCGTCCGGACGCGGCGGCCAATGCGGTCAAACAGCGCGGCTTGCAGTGTGTCTTCTAACTGAGCGATGCGTTTGCTCACTGCGGGCTGTGTTAGATGCAACGTCTGTGCCGCGGCGGAAAAGGAGCCGGACTCAGCTACCAGCAGGAAGGCGCGGAGTTGCTGGATGTCCATTTTTATATTCCTTATAGGAATTCAATAGATAAAAATAATAAATTTGAGTTATTCAAAAAGCAAGCCCATACTGCGGGCATCTGAACGATGAGGATTGCCGGCGCGGCAAGAGCAGAGGACAACCATGGGCGGAAAGACACTGTACGACAAATTATGGGATAGCCACCTGGTGGAGCAGCGAGCGGACGGCAGTTCCCTTATCTATATCGATCGGCAACTGATTCATGAGGTGACCTCGCCGCAGGCGTTTGAGGGTCTGCGGTTGTCAGGGCGCCGACCCTGGCGGGTTGATGCCAACCTAGCGGTGCCCGATCACAACGTGCCCACGCGACACGATGAACGGATCGGTGGTATTGGCGGCATTGTTGACCCGGTGTCGCGCTTGCAGGTGCAGACACTGAATGACAATTGCAAGGATTTCGGCATAGTAGAGTACGACATTAACGATCAACGTCAGGGTATCGTGCATGTGGTGGGTCCTGAACAAGGGGCGACTCTGCCGGGGATGACGGTCGTTTGCGGTGACTCCCATACGTCGACTCACGGTGCCCTCGGCGCGTTGGCGCACGGTATTGGTACATCGGAGGTGGAGCACGTGTTGGCTACCCAGTGCCTGGTGCAGCAGAAAATGAAAAACATGCTGGTACGGGTGGATGGAAAGTTAAAGCCCGGCGTAACAGCCAAGGATGCAGTACTGGCTATTATTGGTGAAATCGGCACGGCTGGCGGAACGGGCTATGCCATCGAGTTTGGCGGTGAAGTGATTCGGGATCTCAGCATGGAGGGCCGTATGACCGTGTGTAACATGGCGATCGAGGCCGGTGCCCGTGCGGGCATGATCGCCTGCGATGAAAAAACCATCGAGTATGTCAAGGGTCGAACCTATGCACCCAAGGGTGAGATGTGGCACCACGCCGTTGCAGCGTGGCGAGACCTGCACTCAGACGCCGATGCCTACTTTGACGGGGTTGTAGCGTTGCAGGGCGAGGACATCAAGCCGCAGGTTACCTGGGGGACATCGCCAGAGATGGTATTGCCGGTTGACGGTGTTCTGCCGGATCCAGCGGCCAGTGACAATGCAACCGAGCGCGAGTCCATCGAGCGAGCCCTGGCGTACATGGGCTTGCAACCGGGCATGCCCATCACTGACATCAAGTTGGATAAGGTATTCATTGGCTCCTGCACCAATTCCCGCATTGAGGACCTGCGTGCGGCAGCGAAGGTAGTGGCGGGTAAACGGGTGGCGGATAGCATCAGGCTGGCTATGGTGGTGCCCGGTTCCGGTGAGGTGAAGGAGCAGGCGGAGGGGGAGGGCCTGGACAAGGTCTTCACCGATGCGGGGCTGGAGTGGCGCGAGCCCGGTTGTTCCATGTGCTTGGCGATGAACTCGGACAAGCTCGGCAATGGGGAGCATTGTGCATCGACCTCAAACCGCAACTTTGAAGGGCGTCAGGGTTTCGGCGGTCGGACGCACCTGGTGAGCCCCGCGATGGCTGCGGCGGCGGCGGTGACCGGGCATTTCGTCGATGTGCGAGAGTGGTAGGAGGGCATAGCAATGAAAAAATTTAACACGCACAAGGGCAGGACGGCGCCGATGGACCGTGCCAATGTGGATACCGATCTGATCATTCCCAAGCAGTTTTTGAAGTCGATCAAGCGCAGTGGTTTCGGCCCCAACCTGTTCGACGAATTGCGTTACCACGATCAGGGTGAGCCCGGCCAGGACCATAGCCGGCGGCCCGTCAATGCGGACTTTCCTCTGAACCAAGCGCGTTACCAGGATGCGTCCATCCTGCTCACGCGGGAAAATTTCGGCTGTGGTTCCAGTCGTGAGCACGCCCCCTGGGCCCTGGACGATCACGGGTTTCGCGTGATCATCGCGCCCAGTTTTGCTGACATCTTCTACAACAATTGTTTCAAGAATGGGCTACTGCCGATTGTTTTGGAGCACGCATTAGTGGAGGAGTTGTTCCAGGAGATGTATGACAATCACGGCCATGAATTGACGGTTGATTTAGAGCGTCAGGTGATTGAGAGTCCGCACGGACGTGAGATAGCGTTTGAGATCGATGCGTTCCGCAAGCACTGTCTCTTTCACGGCCTGGATGACATCGGTCTGACATTGGAAAGCGCTGACAGTATCCGTGACTTTGAGTCGCGGTGGGAAGAGCAGTCGCCCTGGTTATTCGGCGCGCTGAAGTAGTGTGAACGAGGAAAGGAAACAGGGGCCATGAAGAAAGCGTATGATGTTGCCGTGGTTGGTGCGACAGGCGCCGTTGGCGAGGTCATGATTCGTGTGCTGGCGCAGCGAAACTTCCCGGTGCGGACCCTGTATCCATTGGCGAGTAGTCGATCGGTAGGAAAGACAGTGCGTTTTCGCGACCAATCGGTGCGGGTCACTGACCTCGCCAAATTTGACTTTAGCCAGGTGCAGATCGGTCTGTTCTCTGCCGGTGGCAGTATTTCCGAGGCGTTCGCGCCAAAGGCCGCTGCCGCCGGCTGCGTGGTGATCGACAACACCTCCCACTTCCGGCGCGACGACGACATTCCACTGGTTGTGCCGGAGGTGAATATAGATGCCTTGTCGGGCTACACCGCCCGGAACATCATTGCCAACCCCAACTGCTCCACCATCCAAATGCTAATGGCGTGTAAGCCCATATACGACGCGGTCGGCATCGAGCGCATCAATGTGGCGACCTACCAGGCGGTCAGTGGGACAGGCAAGGGTGCCATCGAGGAGCTGGCTGCCCAAACGGCCCGGTTGCTCAATGGTCAAGACGTCGAGTGCCAGGTGTATCCGCGACAGATTGCGTTTAATGCGCTCCCCCACATTGATCGCTTTCAAGACAATGGGTATACCCGAGAAGAGATGAAAATGGTCTGGGAAACGCGGAAAATATTCGCTGATGAGGCTATTCAGGTCAATCCAACGTGTGTCAGGGTTCCCGTGTTCTACGGCCATTCCGAAGCTGTGCATATCGAGACGGTGGACAAGCTCACGGCGGTAGATGCGAGGGCGCTGCTGCGCGCTGCTCCCGGGGTGACCGTTGTGGACGAACAACAGGACGGGGGGTACCCGACTGCGGTGGATGAGGCAGTCGGGGAAGACGCCGTATTTGTGGGCAGGATACGGGAAGATATCTCTCATCCGCGCGGCCTGAATCTGTGGGTGGTCGCAGATAATGTCAGAAAAGGCGCGGCGTTAAATAGTGTGCAAATTGCCGAGAGCTTGGTCTCGACTTACCTTGATTAATAGCCCTAATTCACTGATACTTGGGCGTTATTAGGGTTTTCTGTAGCGTCTTAAAAGGCATCGTGTAGCGCCGTCTTAGGCGGTTTTTAGGGGCATTTATAGCCACATGGCGTGCTGCTACAGACCCGATATGCGGCTGGTGTGGGAGCCAGTCTGAACTAGGGGATAGGACACAATAAAAAGGGGCTGTTATGGCTCGAAAGCGTAAGTTGTCTGCTGCTGTGTTGTCGTTGGGGTGTTTGCACACGGGCGCGTTGATGGCCCTTGGCCTGGGCGAGATCGAGGTCGATTCGTTTCTCAATGAGCCCTTGCAAGCAGAAGTCGACCTGCTCAACCTGGAAGGCTTGAACCAGGAGCAGATCCGTATCCGGCTCGCCAATTCAGAGGACTTTGCCCGTCTCGGAGTGGATAGGGCCTATTTTCTTACGACTATCCAGTTTGAGGTGATGATGGAGGGTCCAGGCGGGCCGCGCGTTCTTATCAGTACCGATGAGCCCGTACTTGAGCCTTACCTCGACTTTATCGTGGAGGCGCGCTGGCCGACGGGCCGCCTGTTGCGGGAGTATACCATCCTGGTGGATCCGCCTGTCTATGCCGACACGGTACAAGTGGTGTCAGCAAGTGAGCGCGTTTACCAGGAGGAGGGTATCGCGGCGCCGGAGTCGGCTCAGCGCGCTGCGACGACTGAAGAAGGTTCGTTGGGCTTGTTTCCCGCGGCGGGAGCGACCGGCGTTCCCGCGGTCGAGAGTGGGGCAGACGGCTCCCCGGTAAAGACGGTGGGCACCCGGGTTGAGACAAGGGCTTCAGACCTTGTGCCGGGTGCCATGCCAGAGCGACATTTCAATGAGGGTGCGGCTACAGCGCCCATAGCGGGTGCTCGCTATATGATCAGTCGCGATGACACGCTTTGGCGGATTGCCAGTCGCGCCAAACCGGCAGGCACGTCGGTCCACCAGACCATGCTGGATATCCAGCGACTGAACCCGGATGCTTTTGTCAATGGCAACATCAATCGGATAAAGGCGGGTTATATCATTTATCTGCCAACCGCAGACGATATCAGTTCGACTGATTTGCCGGCGGCACTGGCTGAAGTACAGGAACAGAACGCAGCCTGGCGCGAAGGGCGCGACGGTGGTCTGTCTGCCGATCGGGGCCCGACCTTGAGAATTTCTGCCTCGGCGGCAGACGCTGATTCGCAGGCGGTGGATCCCGCTGTTGTTGATGCGGTTGCTGCTGAGACCGGCGTGTCGACGACTGCCACAGCCTCTGATGGCCTGCGATCAGGCAACAGTCAGGTGGATGCCATGGAGGCTAGCGCGACAGATACAGCGGGTCGTCTTGCGTCGGCAGAGCGGGAGTTAGAAACGCTGAAGCGGATTGTCAGCCTTAAGGATGATCAGATTGCCGCGTTACAAAATGCGCTAGCTGAAGCCGGTGTGGAGTCGGATGCCGAAATCGATGCGCTGTACAGTGATACGGAGGACGATGCCGGGCCTGAACTTGTTGAGGTGGAGCGCTTTGAGATTATCGACGAGGTACCCGATGGTGCCGATCCTAGTACTGCCAGTGACCGTGATGTCGCTGTCGGGCAAGAGACCATTGGCGAAGAAATTAGCGCGCCGGAAGACCCTGTCGCCGAGCCCGCGGTGGGTCCGGCGCCAGAATCTATAGTGGCGACGGCGCCGGCGCCCGCTGAGCCGCAGCAGCGCGCTGACGGTGAGAATGGCAGCTGGACGCGCAACCTTCTGTATGCGTTTGGCGCCATTGTAGTGGCTGCGTTGGCGTATGCGCTTGTCCGTCGGCGCCGAGACGAAGACGATGCGGCAGAGGAGTTTGCCGAGACGGACGCATTGTCCGATGTCGCGCACTCGGAACCGGAGATTGCGGTTGATGCGGCCGCCGAGGCGCCGTCTGATGACCCTGCACCAGCTGCTGACGGTGACCGTGGCTACGGCGAGCGCAAGCACGAGGGATACCTATCAGATTTAGACGAATCTGACGCCCTGGCGGAGGCAGACATCTACATCGCCTACGGTCGTCATCCACAGGCGATTGAACTGCTGAAGAATGCGCTCAATATTGAACCAAATAGCGCGGTATACCGCTTGAAGTTGCTGGAAATATATACCGAGTTGGGCGATCGGGGTGCGGCGACAGCCGAGTTGGAGCAAATCCATGCCTCTGCCGATGCGGGTGCCATCGAGCGTGCTGACGCGCTTATGCAGCAATTGCCAGATCAGGCGCCACCCTCGGGCAACGCGCCCGCGGCGATGGTGGCGGATGATGACGCCGTGTTGGAATCTGATTTCAGTGATCTGGAGATTGAGGATGATGTGTCCTCCGCAGCAGCGGATGACGACCTTGACCTGTCTGGTGACTTTGTTGGTGGTGACGAGGGCAGTGACGAGGAAGAGTTGGTGATCGCAGATGACGGCAACGGTCTGTCAACGAAACTCGACCTTGCGCGCGCCTACCTCGATATGGGTGATGATGATGGCGCCCGCCAGATCCTTGATGAAATCGTTGCCGAGGGTGCTGATGATTTGAAATCGGAAGCCCAGATACTACTCGATCGCATTGGCGGCTAGAGAATTTTCGTCAAAACCGCATCCCGCGAATACCCGCTTCGCCTGCCGAATCGAGTACGACGGTAGTGCATTCAATGGTTGGCAGAGTCAGTCGCAGTCGGGGGCCTTGACTGTCCAGGACACTCTGGAGGCGGCGCTCGCGCGTGTCGCTGCCGCGCCCGTACGTGTGCAGTGTGCGGGCCGCACAGACTCCGGCGTCCATGCACATTCACAAATCGTGCATTTTGACGCCCCGGTGTCGCGCAGTTGCAAGGCCTGGGTGATGGGTGCCAATACAACCTTGCGCAAGGATATTCGCATTCACTGGGCGGTCGCAGTGGACCCTATGTTTCATGCTCGCTTCTCGGCAATGTATCGCTGCTACCGGTATCTGATCGCTGATACGCCCATTGCGCCAGCACTGTTAAGGAATCAGGTCACCTGGCACCGTAAGCCGCTGGATGAGCAGCGTATGCATGAGGCGGCACAGGTGCTGCGTGGTGAGCTCGACTTCAGTGCGTTTCGCGCGTCGAGCTGTCAGTCCAGTTCACCCATGCGCTGCGTGCGCTCAATTACTGTGGTGCGACAGCGCGATATGGTGGCTATAGAAATCACTGCCAATGCCTTCTTGCACCACATGGTGAGGAACATCGCCGGCGCCCTATTGGCAGTGGGAGATGGCCGCAAGCCTGCACAGTGGGTGGATGAGCTCCTGCGCGCCAGAGATCGCGCGCGGGGTGCCGACACGGCGCCGGCGTCGGGTCTGTATTTGGTCGATGTGGCGTATCCCGAAAAATTTGGCCTACCGGCAACGCCCTTTGGCCCATCACTACTCGCCATACAGCGCACGCCGTCGTGAAGACACTGTCGTGACCAATCTGTTATGATGCTGCGCGTTTTAACTTGAGTGTCGGGAAGCATGGTGGCGACGCGGATCAAAATCTGTGGCATTACCCGGCCAGAGGACGCACGTGCAGCGGTAGAAGGCGGCGTCGATGCAATTGGTATCGTGTTCTACCCGGATAGTCCGCGTGCTTTAGCGGCGCAAGAGGCGCGCGAAATCATAGCGGTTGTACCCCCTTTTGTCACTGTTGTAGGGTTATTCGTAGATGAACCGGCCGCGGGTGTACGGCGTATACTGAGGGAGGTGCCCGTGGATCTGCTGCAGTTCCACGGTGAGGAAACTCCGGAATACTGTCGGCAATTTGACCGTCCCTGGATGAAAGCGTTGCGCGTGCGTCATGGCGGGGATATCGTGCGCGACAGCGCGCGCTATGCTGCCGGCAGGGGTGTCTTACTGGATACATGGCACGAGGGCAAAGCAGGTGGGACAGGACAGCGGTTCGACTGGGGCCTGGCCAGAGGTCAAGCACTGCCACCGGTGGTGCTGGCTGGTGGCCTAGACGCCGAGAATGTGGCGGAGGGCATTCATGCGCTGCATCCTGTAGCGGTCGATGTCAGTAGTGGGGTGGAGGTAGCCCCCGGCATCAAGGACGTAGCGCGCATGCATGCATTTATTGCGGCGGTAAGGGCAGCTGATAGGGCAATACAGGAAGGCGGCAATGAGCAGCAGTACTGACGAAACTCTTTTTCATGTAGTGCCAGACGAGCACGGCCGGTTTGGGGGCTACGGGGGCAAGTATGTCTCAGAAACGCTGATGTCTGCCCTGGTAGAATTGGAAACGCTCTATCGCCGGCTGTCTGAAGATGAGGCGTTCCAGAGTGAACTCGATGAAGATCTGGCGACGTATGTCGGGCGACCGTCTCCCTTGTATGAGGCTCATCGCTGGTCGGCAGTCGTGGGCGGTGCACGCATCTTCCTGAAACGGGAAGACCTTAATCACACGGGTGCTCATAAAGTCAATAACACGATCGGACAGGCGTTATTGGCCAAGTATATGGGTAAGCGGCGGGTAATTGCTGAAACGGGCGCCGGACAGCACGGCGTGGCAACGGCTACCATTGCGGCAAGACTCGGCCTGGAGTGTCAAGTCTTTATGGGAGAAGAGGACATACGCCGTCAGGCCTTGAATGTGTATCGCATGAAATTGCTTGGGGCGGACGTGGTGTCAGTGACGTCCGGATCGCGCACGTTGAAAGACGCCATGAATGAGGCGATGCGCGATTGGGTTACCAACGTGGACGACACGTTTTATGTCATTGGTACGGTGGCAGGGCCACACCCCTATCCGATGCTAGTGCGCGATTTTCAATGCGTGATCGGTCGCGAGGCGCGCGCTCAGTCGCTGGTGCAGATAGGGCGTCTACCCGATGCATTGGTAGCCTGTGTTGGTGGTGGGTCGAACGCCATTGGGTTGTTTCATCCGTTTCTTGAGGATGCGGACGTGGCCATGTTTGGAGTGGAGGCAGGCGGACATGGCGTGGACACTGATGAGCACGCGGCTCCGCTGACAGCGGGGTCCCCTGGTGTACTGCATGGTAATCGAACTTACCTCATGCAGAGCGCTGACGGACAGATCATGGAGACGCACTCGATCTCTGCCGGCCTGGACTACCCGGGAGTGGGGCCGGAGCACGCCTGGTTGAAAGATATTGGTCGGGTGAATTACGTCGTTGCCAATGATGATGAAGCACTGGAAGCCTTCCATACGCTGACCCGCGTGGAAGGTATTATGCCTGCGCTGGAGAGCAGCCATGCTCTGGCCTACGCCGCCAGGTTGGCTGCGCAAATGTCATCAGAGCAAACGATCATTGTCAATTTGTCCGGTCGCGGTGACAAGGACATTCACACCGTAGCTGCTCTGGACGGTATCGAAATCTAATCTCCGGGAGGCACCTATTTGAGCCGCATATCGGAACGGTTCCGGCAACTCACAGCGCGGGATAGAAAAGCCCTGATCCCCTATATCGTAGCAGGGGATCCTGCACCGTCTGTCACTGTGCCGCTAATGCATCGTCTGGTGGAGAGCGGTGCTGACATTATCGAGCTCGGTGTCCCCTTCTCTGATCCCATGGCGGAGGGGCCGGTGATTCAGCAAGGGCATGAGCGAGCCCTAAAGCACGGGGTATCGCTGCAGAGTGTGCTGGATATGCTGCGAGAATTCCGTCAGGCCGATAGGGATACCCCGGTATTACTAATGGGTTACGCCAACCCCCTTATGCACATGGGGTATGCTGTATTTGTGGAGGCCGCGGCGGCGCAGGGTTTGGATGGTCTGCTAACAGTGGATATCCCACCCGAGGAGGTCGATGACATCAACCGAGAGCTTAAGCGCGCTGGCATGGATAATATTTTCCTGATAGCCCCCACCACACCTGGACAGCGCATTGAGCAAATCACCGGCCGCGCGAGTGGTTTCATTTATTACGTTTCTCTGAAAGGCGTGACTGGCGCTGGCCATCTGGATACGGCGCAGGTCGCTCATCGCCTCGCGGACATTCGTCGCTACAGTGATTTGCCGGTAGCGGTGGGGTTCGGCATCAAGGACGCGGCGTCCGCGCGTGCCGTAGCCGAGGTTGCAGATGGCGTTGTGGTGGGTAGTGCGTTAGTGAGTGTGGCCGCCCAGGTCGTTGCAGATGGCGGGGATGCTGCTGCAGCGATTGACGCTGCGGGCAACCTGCTGTTGGCCATTCGACAGGGTATTGATTGCATCGCTTCCTAGTTGCCCGGCACCCCGTTTATAATAGCGCTCTTCAAAGGATTGCGGGAAGCAGCATGAGCTGGATAGACAAGATACTGCCATCCGGGGTGCGCAGTGACGGTCGGGATAGTACCTCGAGCAGCGTCCCGGAAGGTCTCTGGAGAAAATGTGTCAAGTGCGATGCGGTACTCTATCGGCCCGATGTTGAGCGCAATGAGGATGTCTGCCCCAAGTGCGGACATCATATGCGCATTCGTGCAAGAGTCAGACTGGCACGCTTTCTTGATGCAGACGCATGCGAGGAAATACTGACCGATATCGAGCCAGTCGACCGCCTGAAGTTCAAAGATAAGAAGCGGTATAAGGACCGTCTTTCCGCTGCACAGAAAACCACTGGTGAGAAAGATGCTCTCGTGGCGATGCGCGGTACCTTGATGGGTCAACCGATCGTCGCGCTCGCCTTCGAATTCGATTTCCATGGTGGATCGATGGGCTATGCGGTAGGCGAGAAGTTTACGCGGGCAGCTAATCTGGCATTGGAAGAAAAAATTCCGTTGGTGTGCTTTGCTGCATCCGGCGGGGCCCGCATGCAGGAAGCACTGATTTCGTTAATGCAGATGGCCAAAACGAGTGCTGTTATTGAGCGGATGAAGCGTGCCGGTGTTCCGTATATTTCAGTTATGACCGATCCGATATACGGGGGCGTCTCGGCCTCCCTGGCATTGCTAGGCGACATCAATATCGCCGAGCCTGATGCCAGAGCTGGCTTTGCGGGGCCAAATATTATTGAGCAGACGATTCGACAGAAGTTGCCGAAAGGGTTTCAGCGCAGCGAATTCCTCCTTGAGCACGGTGCGATCGATATGATCGTGCATCGCACGCAGATGCGCGAGACCATCGCACGCCTTCTATCCAAGTTGACCGGGTGTGTGCCGGCCCCGGAGGCGGGCCCAGAGTCCGACGAGTCAGGAGCTGCAGAACCTCCCCCAATGACTGCGGAAGGAGATGAATAACGCACTCTTAGAGCAATGGCTCAAGAAAATAGAGTCCATCCATCCCAAGGAGGTGGAGCTGGGTCTGCGGCGCGTTACCGCCGTTGCCGACGCATTGCGGCTACTGCCCGTGCCGCAACCGGTTGTTACCGTCGCAGGTACCAACGGCAAGGGTTCCGTGGTGGCGTTGCTGGAGACCTTGCTTGCGGGCGCTGGCTACACCACTGGCGCATTCACATCGCCGCATTTTCTTCGCTTCAACGAACGCATTCATGTCGCCGGTGCAGAGGTTAGTGACGCGGAGCTTGTCGATGCGTTGGCGCGGGTGGATGCGGCGCGAGGCGGCGTTGCGCTTACCTATTTTGAATTTGCGACGCTGGCCGCACTCCTTGTATTTCGGGCGCAGGAGCCTGATATAGTGATACTGGAAGTCGGTCTTGGTGGGCGCTTGGACGCGGTTAATATGGTGGACCCCACGGTGGCGGTGATTACCAGTATCGATCTGGACCATCAAGACTGGCTGGGAACTACGCGAGGTGACATCGCGCGCGAGAAAGCGGGCATTATGCGACGCGGGGTACCGGTAGTGATCGGTGAGACCGATCCGCCGCCAGAGCTGCTGCGGTCGGTGGACCGCGCGGGCGCTACCCCGGCATTATTAATGGGCCGCGATTTCAGGGTGGTCGCCGGTGTCGGTTCTGCTGAGTGGGCTGTCGAGGTCGTCGACACACGGGGAGGCTGCAGAGAGTACCCGGTGCCCTGCGACGTAGCCGTATTGCCGGAAAATATTGCTACGGCGTTGCAAACGCTCCAACTGCTGCAGGTAGCACCCGGCGTTGAGGCGCTGGGGGCTGCACTGGCGCGCGCGGTGCCCGTGGGGCGACGACAAGCGCGCCAGTGGGAGGGGCGCGAAATTATTCTGGATGTCGCGCACAACCCGGCAGCGGTCAATAAATTACTTGAATACATTGATGCAAAGTCTTGTTCAGGAAGGACTATTGCTCTTTTCTCTATGATGGCTGATAAGGATATTCGGGGGGTGGTGGAGCGCGCAGTGGGCCATTTCGACGCCTGGTTTCTAGCGGACCAACCGGGTAACCCGAGGGCGGCCCAGGCCGAGCCGATCGCCGTATTGTTGCGTGAGGCGGGTGCGTCGATGATCAGTGTTAGCAAAAACTTGCGTCAGGCGCTGGGTCGGGCGCGACAGTGGTCGGGTACTCGCGACCGTTTGGTAGTGTTTGGGTCGTTTTTTACGGTGGCGAGTGTACTGCCGCGACTGGATAGGGAACAGGGGTCCAATAGGGACATCGCGTGAACAATATACTCAAACAACGCCTGGTCGGCGCGCTCATCCTGGTGGCGTTGGGCCTAATTTTCTGGCCGATAATCTTTGTGCCACCGGACACAAACGAGCATGTTGAGCCGCGTCCGCTGCCGGCGGCACCTGCGGTGCCAGGCGATCCGGTTGCTGCGCCGGATGACACCGGACTGCCGGCTTCATCCCCGTTGACAGTATCGGAAGAATTGCAGCACGCAACGCGTCGGGCGATCGATGCCGTCGGTACGGCCCCCGTGATGGCCGCGCCGCGCCCGGGCTCGCCCGTTGTGCAATCCGATGCCACTCGCAGCGGGCAGGACATGCTGCTGGACCGCGACGGGGAGGGCGTTGGCTGGGTCCTGCAGGTTGCTACTCTCAGTTCTGCGAAGAAGGCGGATGTGCTGCTGCGGCAGCTATTGGCGGTGGATCAGCAGGCGTATGTGGCCACTGTGCAGCGTGACAGCAGGACGCTGTATCGGGTGAGCATTGGTCCAAAATTTGAGCGCGCTGAACTGGAGCGTTTACAAACGCAAATTGATACGGCGTTTGGTGTCAAGTCGCTGCTAGTACGGTATGTTCCCTAGGGACGGTTCTGATATTGGACTGGACACAATTCAACGCTGTCGACTGGATGATCATAGTCGTATTGGGTCTCTCAATACTGTTGAGCCTTTGGCGGGGCTTTGTGCGTGAAGCTATATCGTTAGCAGGCTGGGTTGCCGCCTTTATCGTTGCCAACGTGTTTCTTGATCAGATGGCGGATGTGCTTGCCCCGTACATCAATAATGTCACAGGGCGCTTTGTTGCGGCCTTTGCCCTGCTATTTGCGGGCACGCTCGTAGTAGCCGGCATGTTGGCGAAGCTGGCTGCGCAGGTCGTCAAGATAACGGGTCTGACCGTGCTCGACCGGTTATTGGGTACTGCCTTTGGTCTGGCGCGTGGCCTTATCATTGTACTGGTTGCGGTCTATTTGCTGCGGGAGCTGGCACCACCGCAGAACCTCGCCTGGCTCGATCAGTCACAGTTGATGCCCCACCTGGATATATTGGGACAGTGGGTGCAACGAGTCTTTAGTCGATACCATGCCGGGTAGGGCTGTCCCGGACGAAATGATATACTGCGCGGGCGAGGTAATGTCTGAATGTGTGGTCTGGTTGGACTGGTAGCGAAATCCGATGTAGCACCGGAGATCTACGATGCCCTCACGGTTTTGCAGCACCGTGGGCAGGATGCGGCCGGCATCGTGACTTGTGGCGAAGGACGATTCAGCCAGCGCAAGGGCGAGGGGCTGGTGCGGGATGTGTTTCGTCAGCACCACATGCAAAGGCTGCGCGGATCCATGGGTATTGGTCATGTCCGTTATCCTACAGCCGGTAGCTCGGGCACTGCCCTTGCGCAGCCTTTTTACGTCAATTCACCTTACGGCATTGCGTTGGCGCACAACGGCAATTTGACTAATTCTGAGCAGCTGACGCGGGAGTTGTTTCAGGATGATCTGCGGCATCTGAACACAGACTCTGACTCGGAAGTACTCCTGAACGTCTTCGCACATGAACTCCAGACTCTGGGCAAATTAAGCCCCCGCGCTGCTGACATTTTCGCTGCCGTGGAGGAAGTGCATCGGCGCTGTCGTGGCGGTTATGCGGTAGTGGGCTTGCTGGTGAACTATGGTGTGTTCGGATTTCGCGATCCCAGTGGTATTCGGCCCCTGGTCATTGGTGCGCGAGAAACCGATAGCGGCCAGGAATATATGATTGCATCCGAAAGTGTCGCCTTGGATGTGCTGGGGTTCACTTTGCTGGACGACGTGGCGCCAGGCGAGGCTATTTTCATTGATCAAGAGGGCAATTTGCACAGGCGCTGTTGTAGCCTGGCATCCAGGCTTATTCCCTGCATTTTTGAACACGTTTACTTCGCCCGACCTGATTCACTCATGGACGGTATTTCTGTGTATAAAACGCGGATGCGCCAGGGGGCAGCATTGGCCAAGAAAATCCGGCGAGAGCGCCCCGACTTGCATATCGATGTCATTATCCCGATACCGGATACCAGCCGGATTGCGGCACAATCAATGGCTCATGAGCTGAATATAAAATTTCGTGAGGGCCTGATGAAGAACCGTTACATTGGGCGCACCTTCATCATGCCAGGACAAAGCCACCGTAAAAAGTCGGTGCGGCAGAAGCTCAATCCGGTCCCACTGGAATTCGAGGGTAAAAACGTCATGCTGGTGGACGATTCCATTGTTCGCGGCACAACCTGTCGCCAGATCATCGAGATGGCGCGAGAGGCGGGGGCAGCCAACGTATTTTTCGCATCGGCGGCACCGCCGGTGCGATACCCTAATGTCTATGGAATCGACATGCCGTCGGCGACAGAATTGATCGCACACAGCCGCAGTGTGGAGGAGGTGTGCCAAATGATTGGTGCTGATTGGCTTGTTTATCAGGATTTAGACGACCTGATCCAGTGCTCCCTGGAGGGCAATCCCGCGGTAGACGGTTTCGATTGCTCGGTGTTCAGTGGGGAATATATCACCGGAGATATTGACCAAAAGTACCTTGATCGCGTCGCTCTCTTGCGCAACGATGAGGCGCAGACGCGAAGACGGGTAACGGTGCAGGCTGAAGGCGCGGTGGTTGGTCTGCACAACGACGTATAGATCTCGGCAGCTGCAGGCACGCACGGAGTGCATCGATGAGCAAACAGAACGACCAGGACCCGCTGGCCGCGGCGCAGTTGGACACGCTGGCTGTACGAGCGGGTATTCAGCGCACGGCAGAGGGTGAGCACGCCGAACCGATCTTTGCCACCTCGAGTTACATTTTCTCGAGCGCGGCGGAGGCCGCCGCACGTTTTTCCGGTGCTGTCTCTGGTAATGTTTACTCACGCTATACCAATCCCTCAGTACGTACTTTCGAGAACCGTCTGGCGGCTTTAGAGGGTGCCGAGGCGGCGGTGGGCACCGCGTCGGGGATGAGCGCAATACTCAGTGCAGCGATGGCGCTGTTACGATCGGGAGATCATGTGGTCTGTTCCCGTGACGTGTTTGGTACGACGACCAATCTGTTCGGTAGGTACATGACCAAGTTTGGTGTCGAGGTCAGTGCAGTGCCCCTACTGGACGTGGATGGTTGGCGCGCTGCGATGAAACCGAATACCGCGATGCTGTTTCTGGAGACGCCGTCAAATCCGTTGTGCGAGGTAGCCGATATCGCAGCGATGGCGCAGCTTGCCCGTGATCACAACGCGCTGTTGGTCGTGGACAACTGTTTCTGCACGCCCGCACTCCAGCGCCCTTTGGCACTGGGCGCTGACATTGTTGTGCACTCGGCTACCAAATATATCGACGGACAGGGGCGTTGCGTTGGCGGTGCTGTGTTGGGACGACAGGAACACATGGACGAGGTGGTCACGTTCTTGCGGACCTGTGGTCCCACCATGAGCGCCTTTAACGCTTGGGTTTTTCTGAAGGGATTAGAGACTTTGCGCTTGCGTATGGCAGCCCATAGTCGTTCTGCCCTTGAGCTCGCAAATTGGTTGCAGTGCCAGCCGGGAGTGGACGCCGTTTACTACGCGGGACTGACGGATCACCCTGGACATGCGCTGGCTCGTCGCCAGCAATCCGCCTTTGGGGGTGTGCTCTCCTTTCGGGTAGCTGGCGGGCAGGAGGCGGCGTGGCAGTTTATCGATGGCACCCGGCTGATGTCCCACACGGCGAATCTGGGTGATGCTAAAACCACGATTGTGCACCCGGCGACCACGACGCATGGACGACTCAGCCAAGCGCAGCGGGATCAGGCAGGGATCCACGATAGCCTGGTGCGCATTGCTGTAGGCCTGGAAGATGTGTCAGATCTGCAGGACGATGTGTTGCGGGGGCTTGCGGCCATCGGCTGAGCACCTCGGCGACCGGTAAGCCCGCTTCCCGCGCGGCGTGACTCCGCCGAGCTGTGAACTGTGTCGCTATATAGCTTGTTGCTGTCTTGATAGACTCTGGTTATACCAGAGGGGCACGCGGTATCTGTGCTGTCCCGGGTGCGCTCGAGACACAGGGGATCAGGGGGATAAATGGAGACAGAACAACAAGTTGTCGACATCAAGCGGGCGCCGGTCGCCGCAGGTGGCGGCGCGAAAAACTTGCAGGGGCTGATCGACGCCGCCGTGGCCGAGGTCGGTAAGATCCTGTTGGGCAAGGAGCCGCAGATCCGGTTGGCGCTGTGCTGTCTCTTTGCGCGTGGTCACCTGCTGATCGAAGACCTTCCGGGCATGGGCAAGACAACCTTGTCCCATGCGTTGGCCACGGTACTCGGCCTGTCCTGGACGCGTGTTCAGTTTACCAGTGACCTACTGCCCGCGGACATTCTCGGTGTGTCGGTCTACGACGCCAAGGATGCCAGTTTTACTTTCCACGCGGGGCCTGTTTTCACGCAACTGTTATTGGCAGATGAGATTAACCGCGCCACGCCTCGCACACAGAGTGCGTTGTTGGAGGCCATGGCAGAGGGACAGGCGACCGTTGAAGGGGAGACCCGCGCGCTGCCGCAACCTTTTTTTGTCATTGCAACGCAGAATCCGGCGCATCAGTCTGGCACCTACCCCTTGCCCGAATCCCAACTTGATCGTTTCCTGATGCGTCTCGAACTGGGCTACCCGCATCCCAAGGCCGAGCGCGAAATGTTCCAGCGGCGTCACAGTGCGGCGCTGGAAATCAGGCAGCCCAGCCAGTGCATCGATCTGGAACAGCTTGAGACTATTCGTCTTGCGGTCAGCAAGGTGCACGCGTCGGAGAACCTGCTGGACTATTTGCAGCGACTGGTTGCCTACACCCGGCAGTCGCCCGCGTTTGAGGTGGGCCTGTCGCCGCGCGGTGCGCTCGCCCTGCTGGACTGCGCGAAAACCTGGGCTGTCATGCACAACCGTGGCCACGTGGTGCCCGAGGACGTGCAAATGGTGTTGCATTCGGTGGCATCGCATCGTCTGATTCCCAGCGGCGATTACGCTGGCGACGGCGACGCCCTGGTCGATTTGCTGCAGCGCGATGTAGATGTGGTCGGTTCCTGAGCGTCACGTCTGTGAACGGTACCAGCAGTGCGCAACGCACCGGCGGTATAGCCGCTCGACTGCGCCTGCGATTGCGTCAATGGCTTGATCGTCGTATTCCGCCCGCACGGGAGGTTACGCTCGACCAGCGTCAAATTTTTATTTTCCCCAGCCGCACTGGCCTGTTTTTCGGAATATGCCTGTTAGTCATGCTGATTGCGGCGATAAACTTCGAGAACAATCTGAGTTATGGCCTGACATTCCTGCTCGCGACCTTATTTGTCGTGGCAGTGCTGCATACCTATGCCAATCTCTCGGGGCTGATTATTCGGGCGGTTCGGGCGCAACCCGCTTTTCCCGGGCAGCAATCGGAGTTCCAGGTCATGGTAGAGCGGGGTAAACAGAGACAACACTACGGTTTGTACCTGAGCTGGCGCGAGGGCAGTGACGCGCTGATCAACCTGCTGGATGAAGACAGTGCCGTGGTGCACCTGCACGTGCCCGTCGATAAACGCGGCTGGTATAGTCCGGGTCGGCTATTGGTTGAGAGCACCTATCCTGTGGGTTTACTGCGATGCTGGACCTGGATAGACCTTGATCTGCACGCATTGGTGTATCCGCGGCCGGTGGCGTCACCGGATTTACCGGGACTGGCTGCCGATACGCCGGATGGAGCGGCTGCGCCGGTCGCTGGAAATGACGACTTCTATGGATTCAGGGACTACCGCAAGGGTGATTCGCTGCGCCAAGTGTATTGGAAAGGCCTGGCTAAAGGTCAGGGCGTGAAGACCAAGCACTATACCGCCTATGCAGACCGCAGTGTCTGGTTGGACTGGGAGCTGTTCCCGGGCGCCGGAGTAGAGCAGCGCTTGTCTCACCTCTGCTACTGGGCCCTGGAATTCGACGGCCGTGGTGAGGAATACGGATTACGCTTGCCCAGCGTCACCATCCAGCCCGCCGTCGGCGAAAAGCACCGCGAGCAGGTACTCAAGGAACTCGCCCTGTTCTCTCAGGAGGGCCGGTGATGAACCGGCGCCAGCAGATTCCGCGCAACGCGCTGGTGTGGTGCATTATCAGCTTGTTCGCCGTCGTGGCGCCACATGCAGGAAGGTTGCCTGTTTGGGTGCTGGGTATCTACATCCTGGCGGTCGTGTGGCGGCTGCAGGTGCATCGGGGGCGCTGGTCGTTTCCCGGCAACACGCTGAAAATCGCGTTAACGGTGAGCAGTTTTATTGGCATCTTTTCGAGTTACGGCACGTTGATTGGCTTGGAGCCGACAGTGGCGCTGCTGCTGACCGCCTTTGCCTTCAAGTTCATCGAACTGTCCCAGCGCAAGGACGCCTATGTGTTGCTTTTTCTCGGCTACTTCGTTTGTTTAACAGAATTTCTCTTCAGCCAGGATCTGTTGATAACACTGTACACGTTGCTTTGCGTGGCTTTTTTGACGTCGGCGTTGGTAGCACTGCACCAACCGGGACAAAATGAATTCCAGCCGCGTACCTTGCGCGTAGCCAGTATCATGCTGTTGCAGTCGCTGCCCTTGATGCTCGTACTGTTCTTCCTTTTTCCGCGCATAGGACCACTTTGGAGTGTCCCGCTCACTAAGCAGGCCGGCAAGACCGGTATGAGTGACATGATGCGTCCCGGGGATGTAGCCAGCCTCAGCCAGTCCAGTGAGGTGGCGTTCCGGGTAAAGTTTGATGGTGCCATACCCAGTAGGCCAAAGCGGTATTGGCGTGGGCTTGTATTCAGTCGTTTTGAGCAGGGCACCTGGTCTGCGGTCGCTTACTACGATGTGCCTGCGCAGGATCAGCGACCACCGTCGGTGGTCACCTCGGGACGCGCCATGAACTACAGTGTCATCATGGAGTCGACGCAACAAAACTGGCTTTACAGTCTGCGCTATGCCCGTTCCAGAACACCCGGGGTAATGCAATCGTCGGATTTTCGCCTTTTTTCACCCTCGCCTGTTGAAGTCGAGACCCTCTATGAGGTCAGCACCTGGCCTGAAGCAGCGGTGGAACTGCAGTTGTCCGACTGGCGCCGCACGTTGGAGACGACGCTGCCCGCGCAAGGAAATCCAGCGACGCGGGAGTTGGCGACGGCGCTGCGGGCGTCTGTGGCCAGCGATCGGGACTACGTCGATGCGGTAATGGACCGCTTTAATCGTGAGGCCTACGTCTATACCCTGGAGCCGGGCAGGCTGCAGGGCAGCAATACCATTGACCAATTTCTGTTCCAGACCCAACGTGGCTTCTGCGAGCACTACGCCTCGGCGTTTGTGTTCATGATGCGGGCAGCGGGTGTTCCCGCGCGGGTGGTCGCGGGTTACCAGGGTGGAGAAACTAATCCAGTGAATAAGACCGTCATCGTGCACCAATTCGACGCCCATGCCTGGGCAGAGGTGTGGATCGAGGGACGCGGCTGGGTGCGCGCCGATCCGACCGCGGCAGTCGCCCCTGAACGCATCGAGATGGGCTTGGAACAGGCTGTGGCATCTGAGGGCAGTTTTTTAGCAGCGGAGCCTCTGTCTCCTCTGCGTTATCGGAATATTCCCTTATTGAATCAGCTCCGACTGCGCTACGACGCATTGACCTATCGCTGGCAGAGTTGGGTGGTGGGTTTCGACAGCAC
>JABSPW010000001.1 GCA_013214285.1 Halioglobus sp.
TCGGGCAAAATCATGCGGCGCATACTACGCAAGATAGCCGAGAACGAACTCGATAGCCTCGGCGATACCAGCACCCTCGCGGATCCCTCAGGAGTGGACGATCTCATAACAACGCGACCCAAGGACTAAACCTATGCCGCCTACTGCATCTTCATCGCCGGCCACCCCCCCCCGCAGAGGAATGGCTTTCGACGAGGACACTGCAGTTTCAGCGCCTATCGCTGTACCTTTCCTCGGCAGTTACCTGTATGTCTTCCGCGACCGCATTGCTCTTTCAGGACCAACCGCAATCGCACTGTAGTTGCGCAACCTAATCAGCTACACATCGCCGAGGTGCCAATTTTCTGTATATCCAGAGGTCACGATGGGACTGGCATGGCTGTCGTGCAAGCTGGTGGAGAAACCGGCGCCTCGTCGTCACAGCTTGCTTCCTCACCGCCACTATGCAGGTCAGCTTAAGCAGGCACCAATGGAGAGGGCGTCACCGCAAACCACTGGCTGGCCGCCCTACCGCTGACCGAGCGGCCAGGCAGGCACGGTTACTCGGCTGCCTCCACAGCCACCTCCTCTGCAGACGAACCGTCTCCCAGCAACTCTTTGATGGAGAGTTTGATGCGACCGCGCTGGTCCACGTCCAATACCTTCACACGCACTTCTTCCCCCTCACTGAGGTGATCGGAGACATTCTCAACACGCTCGTTAGCAATCTGAGAGATATGCACGAGTCCGTCTTTGCCCGGCAGGATGTTAACGAAGGCACCGAAATCGACGATGCGCGCCACTGTGCCGGTATAGATCGCACCTACTTCCGCCTCGGCGGTGATTTCCTCGACCATGGCAACCGCCGCATCGCGCGATGCCTGGTCCTGACCGAAGATACGTACGGTACCATCGTCCTCAACATCAACGGTGGCACCAGACTGCTCGGTGATGGACCGGATGGTCGCGCCCCCCTTGCCGATGATGTCGCGGATCTTGTCAGAATCGACCTTCAGCGTCGACATACTCGGTGCATTCTCGGAGGTGACCTGACGCGCCTCAGGAAGTACCGTGTTCATCTGGCCAAGGATGTGCAATCGCGCCACCTTGGCCTGCTCCAGTGCCACTTCCATAATCTGCTCGTTGATACCCTCTATCTTGATATCCATCTGCAGCGCAGTGACGCCTTCAGCCGTACCCGCAACTTTAAAATCCATGTCGCCTAGGTGGTCCTCGTCGCCAAGAATATCGGTTAATACCGCAAATTGGTTACCATCTTTCACCAATCCCATCGCGATACCAGCCACCGGCGCTTTCAGCGGCACACCCGCCGCCATCAGCCCCAGCGAGCCGACACACACAGACGCCATTGAGCTGGAGCCATTAGACTCGGTGATCTCGGAGACCACGCGAATAGTGTAGGGGAAGTCTTCGGGATCGGGCAATACCGCCGCCAGGCCGCGACGCGCCAATCGCCCGTGCCCCACTTCGCGACGGCTGGTGAAGCCCACGCGACCCGCCTCACCCACTGAATAGGGCGGGAAGTTGTAGTGCAGCATGAAGGGATCGCGGCGCTCGCCTTCCAGCGCATCGATAATCTGCGCATCGCGGGTCGACCCCAGAGTCACTGCTCCAATGGCCTGCGTCTCGCCGCGGGTAAACAATGCGCTACCGTGCACCCTGGCCAACACATCAACCTCGCAGGCGATCTGGCGCACAGTACGGGTATCGCGCCCATCGATACGCGGTTCACCCGCCAGGATACGCTTACGCACAAGGTTCTTCTCTACTTTCTTGAAGGTATCCTTTACCTCGTCCTCAGACGGACCGTCATCACCGACCAAGGCGTCTAGAGCCGCACTGCGAATCTCACCGACACGCTCATACCGAGCGGCCTTTTCGATGATACGGTACGCTTCGCCAAGATCTGTCTTCACCCTGTCTTCGACAGCAGATAGCAGGGACTCATCCACCGGTTCTGCCTCCCAATCCCAACGGGGCTTGCCAGCTTCCTCCGCCAAATCATTAATAGCCTGAATAACGGTTTGCATCTCTTGGTGCGCAAATAACACAGCACCCAGCATCTGGTCTTCGGTGAGTTCCTTTGCCTCGGATTCCACCATCAGGACAGCGTCCTTAGTGCCAGCCACGACCATGTCAAGTTTGCTCTCCAGCAGTGCATCGTAGGTCGGGTTAAGCACATACCCCTCGGCCTCGTTGAAACCGACACGGGCACCGCCAATCGGCCCGTTGAAGGGGCAACCGGAAATGGCAAGCGCCGCTGACGTGCCTATCATGGCGGGAATATCGGGGTCGATGTGCTTGTCAGCCGACACCACGGTACACACTACCTGCACTTCATTCATAAAGCCATCCGGGAACAACGGTCGAATGGGCCGATCAATCAATCGGGACGTGAGCGTTTCCTTCTCACTGGGACGTCCCTCCCGCTTGAAGAAGCCGCCAGGAATTTTACCCACTGCATAGGTTTTTTCGGTGTAGTGCACTGCCAGCGGGAAGAAATCCCGGCCAGGCCGCTGGGTTTTTTCTGCCACTACGGTGCACAATACAGATGTGTTTTCAACAGTCACGAGGACTGCACCACTTGCCTGGCGGGCTATGCGCCCGGTCTCCAGACTGACGGTCTGGCCGCCATACTGAAATGTTTTGGTTACTGGATTCACGTTATATCTCCAAATTCTTGCTGTAACACCGAGGCATTCCCCTGAACCCCCGGCATGAAAAACACGTTGTCACCCTTTACCCTGGGCTGACCTAACGTCGCAGGCCAAGGCGCTGGATCAATTCACTGTAGCGTGTTGCGTCTTTGCGTTTGAGGTAGTCCAACAACTTACGACGCTGGTTGACCATACGGATCAAGCCACGGCGAGAGTGGTGGTCCTGCCTGTGCGACTGGAAGTGGCCTTGCAGCTGTTCAATATTCGCTGTGAGCAGGGCAACCTGTACTTCCGGCGAACCAGTGTCACCGTCGCTGACCTGGTACTGTTTGACGATTTCCGCTTTCTTTTCTGCATTTAATGCCATTACTTCATTCCTCTTTTAATCTGCCCAGAGCATCTTTCTACCCCTTGTTAACCAGCGAGCCTATCCGTGCAGATTGACAGACGGCTCTCTATAACGCACCACAGGCGGCCTCCTGCCTATTGTGATGTACGTACTGAAAACACCGGGAAACACGCAGGCTCCCTACTATATCCAGCACTGGTATTGGCCAAAGGCCACGCACAGCGCATCCTTGCACCGTCGTTGCGTCAGCTCCCTATCATTCATAGTCAACTGACGACTAGACGACGGGGCGCTACGCGCCCGTCGTCCAATACTTCTCCAACGCCCAAAAATTCACCGGTTTCTAACGCGACGCGCACGATACCATCTCGGGGCGCATTTGGCACCATCACCGGTTGCCCCCGACGCAGATAAAAACCACCGGATTCACTCAGCTGCACCAACGGCAGCTCACCCAGGGCCGCGTCGGCAGGCGCCAGCAGCGCATCCATATCGCGCCACTCGCCATTGTCCTTTAGCGCATCCAGAGTGCTCAGTGACACGCTGTCGTCACTACCGAAAGGCCCGGCCTGAGTGCGCTTTAGCGCGCTGACGTGAGCGCCGCATTGCAGTGCCTTGCCAAGATCCTCCGCCAGTGATCGCACATACGTTCCCTTACTGCAGGCAAGCACAATATCCGCCTCTGCCCTTGCTCCGGGCCGAAACGCTGTCAGCTCTAACGTCTTTACCCGAACTCTGCGCGACTTGCGTTCCACCTCCACACCCTGACGCGCCAGCTTATACAGCGGCTGTCCGCCGTGCTTGATCGCGGAGTACATGGACGGTACCTGCTCAATCTCGCCATGGAAATTGGCCAGGGCGGCCTCCACGCCCGCAGCGGTCAGACCGCTAGCATCACACTCTTCAACCAGCCTACCCTCGGCATCACCGGTCTCGGTGGCCAGCCCGAATACCAGCGTGCTCTCATACGCCTTATCAGCATCCAACAGGTACTGCGAGAACTTGGTCGCCTCCCCAAAGCACAGCGGCAAGACACCGGTTGCCAGCGGATCAAGACTGCCTGTATGGCCCGCTTTGGCCGCATTGTAGAGACGCTTAACCTGCTGCAAAGCCTGGTTGGAGCTTAGACCCGAAGGCTTGTCCAGCACCAGGATGCCATCGATATTGCGTCCGCGCCGACGCCTACCCATCAGTCTGTCTCGTCGCCGGTTACTTTACGGTCGGCCTGGGCAGCACGTTGAATCAAATCCTCCAGCTCCCGGCCGCGACCGACACTGGCATCAAAATAGAATTTCAGTTGCGGCACACTGCGCATGCTACTGCCGCGGGACAACTGGCTGCGCAGGAACCCTGCTGCGTGGTTCAAAGCCGCAGTACTCTCTGCCGCCTCTTCATGGGAATTGCTACCCATCACAGTGTAATAGACACGGGCGTGGCGCAGATCGCGACTCACATCGACGCCTGTAATACTGACCATGCCGATACGCGGGTCGCGCAATTGCTGCTGCACCAGGGACGCCAGCTCTCGCTGCAGGTAGTCCGCAACACGTTCAGTGCGGGCGTACTCCTTAGCCATTGGCTCTGCTCATGACACCAGCGTTCATAAAGAACGGGCGATCTCCTTCACTTCAAAGACCTCGATCAGGTCACCCACTTTCACATCCGTATAGTTCTTCACGCCAATCCCGCACTCGGTACCACTGCGCACCTCATTGACATCATCCTTGTGTCGCCGCAATGATTCCAACTCACCCTCGTAAATCACGACGCTATCGCGCAAGACGCGGATCGGCTTGCCGCGGAATACGGCACCTTCGCTGACACGACAACCGGCAATTTGGCCAAATTTCGGCGATCGGAAAACATCCAGCACCTCAGCGATACCGACAATTTCCTCGCGCAGTTCAGGAGCCAGCATGCCAGTCAAGGCAGCTTTAACATCATCGATTAGGTCGTAGATGACATTGTAGTAACGCAGGTCAATACCCTCATTCTCCACCACCGCGCGGGCGGCATTGTCGGCGCGCACATTAAACCCGAATACGACCGCTTGAGACGTCAACGCGAGATTAATATCGGTCTCTGCAATACCGCCGACACCACCGCTGACAATGTTGACCTGTACCTCTTCATTACCCAGGTCGAGCAGAGCGGACTGGATGGCCTCCAGCGAACCGCGCACATCGGCCTTGACCACAACGTTGAGGTTTTTCTTGCCAACCGCCGTCATGCTGTCAAACATATTGTCAAGCTTCGCGGCCTGTTGGCGCTGCAGTTTGGTGTCGCGCATTTTTTCTTGACGGAAATCCGCGACTTCCCGGGCGCGCTTTTCGCTCTCCACCACTGCAAAGATGTCACCAGCTGCCGGTGTGGCGTCCAGCCCTAGAATCTCAACAGGTATGCTCGGGCCAGCCGCATCAATCGGCTGCCCGTTTTCATCCAGCATCGCTCGCACCCGGCCGAACTGCAGCCCGGCGAGCACAATATCGCTCTTGCGCAGTGTACCGCTCTGCACCAGCAGTGAGGCAACCGGTCCACGCCCCTTGTCAAGGCGTGACTCGATGACGATCCCTTGGGCGGGCACATCGCTCGGCGCGGCCAGCTCCAACAACTCCGCCTGCAGCAGTATGGCGTCCAGAAGCTCAGGGATACCATCCCCGGTGTGGGCGGACACCGGCACAAATTGCACGTCCCCACCCCAGTCATCAGGCACAACGTCCTTAGCCGCCAACTCACCCTTAATCTTCTCCGGGTCCGCACCCTCCTTGTCGATCTTATTGACCGCCACGATGATAGGCACGTCGGCGGCCTGAGCATGTTTGATGGCTTCTTCGGTCTGCGGCATCACGCCGTCATCAGCGGCCACAACCAGTATCACGATGTCAGTGCTCTTCGCCCCACGAGCACGCATCGCGGTAAACGCCGCATGTCCAGGCGTATCAAGGAAAGAGACCATGCCGTGGTCGGTTTCGACGTGGTAGGCGCCAATATGCTGTGTGATGCCACCGGCTTCACCCTCGGCGACCTGGCTCTCGCGAATGTAGTCCAACAGCGAGGTTTTGCCGTGGTCAACATGGCCCATCACCGTCACCACAGGTGCGCGCGGCTCTGGCGTGCCCTCGTGCTGCGCCAAAGTCATTTCCAGGTCTTCCTCTACCGCCTCGGCGCTAACCAGTTTCACGGAATGTCCGAGCTCTTCGACAACCAGCGTTGCCGTGTCCTGGTCGATCATCTGATTGATCGTCGCCATCACACCGAGCTTCATCAACTCCTTGATAACCTCACCTGATTTGACAGACATCTGCTGTGCAAGATCTGCAACGGAGACATTGTCTGCCAACTCCACCTCATGGGTTTTTCGCTCTGTAGGCAACTCAAAACCATGCTTGGAGTGCTCTGCATGGGAAGCCTTGACCTTTTTACGGCCGCCACGCCGCCGCGTGATACCCGTTTCTGATTCAATATCCGCCAGCGACAGGTTGTGACTACGCTGCTTACCGCGGCCAGTGGGGGCGTTACGCGCCAGCTTACTGCGGGGTTTGCGCCGCTCTTCATCCCGCGGCGGACTGCTCGGCAGTTCGTGCAATCGCTTCGGCCGCTTCGCAGCTTCCTTGCCCTTCTCCTTCGGTTGAGCCGCAGCCTTAGCCTGCTCTTCAGCCTGTTTGCGCGCCTCCACCGCAGCCTGCCGCGAGGCGGCCTCGTTTTCCTCCTCTTGCTTGCGACGCGCCGCAGCGCGTTGACGCAGGACTTCGGGATCCAGGTCGTCATCATCCTCTTCGACTTCGGGCAGAGGTGGTGGCTCTTCCACCACTGCCACCTCATCCTCCGGTGCAGAAGCCGCTACCACATCATCAACCGAAACCTCCTCATCTTCCGGAGATTCGGCATCACGCTTCACATAGGTGCGTTTTTTGCGCACTTCCACATTAACGGTTTTCTTGCCTTGTGCGCCCGGTGTGCGGAGGGTACTCAAGGTCTTACGCTTGAGGGTGATGCGCTTGGGCGCCTCCGAGGACTCGCCATGGCTGCGCTTCAGGTACTTCAGCAGTGTCTGCTTGTCTTCATCAGACACAGGTTCATCCGCCGCCGAATGAGGCAGGCCAGCCTCCCTCATCTGCGTCAAAAGACGCTCCGACGAGGCTCCCACCACTTCAGCAAGCTGCTGTACTGTCACCTGAGCCATTCGTTACTCTCCTTGGTACCCTGTCCAGCTATTTATTCTTCTGCCTCGGCCGCTTCTGCGAACCACGGCGCGCGCGCGGTCATGATCAACGCACCCGCACGTTCTTCCGTCATATCCGGAATATCCATCAGGTCTTCAACGCTCTGCTCCGCGAGGTCTTCCATCGTCACAATGGCGCGGCCAGCCAGGATGTAAGCAAGGTGGCGATCCATGCCGTCCATCGTAAGGAGATCTTCCGCCGGCTCGTGCGCGCCCAGCTCTTCTTCTGAAGCAATCGCCAACGTCAGCAGCGCATCCTTCGCCCGGGCACGCAGCTCCTCTGCGATCTCTTCGTCGAAGCCCTCGATAGCGGTCATCTCCTCCAGTGGCACGTAAGCCACTTCCTCCAGCGTAGTAAACCCCTCTTCTACCAGGATCTCAGCAACTTCGTCATCGATATCCAGGTTGTCGACAAACAATTTGATTACCTGGCCGGCCTCCGCTTCATGCTTCTCAGCGGCATCTTCCAGACTCATCACATTTATAGTCCACTCGGTCAGCTGAGAGGCCAACCGCACGTTCTGACCCGAACGGCCAATAGCCTGGGCAAGATTATCCTGGGACACCGCGACATCCATCGTACCGCTGTCCTCATCAACCACAATGGACTCGACTTCTGCCGGCGCCATCGCATTGATGACCAGCTGCGCGGGATTATCGTCCCACAACACGATGTCCACCCGCTCGTTGTCCAGTTCATTGGACACGGCCTGCACACGTGAACCGCGCATACCGACACAGGCCCCGACCGGATCAATACGCTGATCATTGGTCTTCACAGCGATCTTCGCTCGGGATCCGGGGTCGCGGGCCGCCGCGCGAATTTGAATCACCTCTTCGGCAATTTCAGGCACTTCAATTTTAAACAGCTCGATCAGCATCTCCGTACACGACCGACTCAGAATCAACTGGGGTCCGCGGGACTCCTCACTAATTTCCTTGAGGATGGCACGCACGCGATCGTTAACGCGAAACGTTTCGCGGCCAACCAATTGTTCACGCGGTAACAGCCCTTCGGCATTGTTGCCCAGATCGACTATGACATTGTCGCGAGTAACTTTCTTCACGGTACCGGCGACCAGATCATTCACCCGATCAGCGTACTGCTCCACGACCTGGGCGCGCTCTGCATCCCGAACGCGCTGCACAATCACCTGCTTGGCTGTCTGCGCGGCAATACGCCCGAATTCGACATTTTCCACGACAATCTCGTGAATATCGCCCGGTTTCAGGTGGGGATCCTCTTCAATAGCTTCCTCTGTGGTAAACTGCGTACCCAATAACGCCAACTCATCATCAGGGACCACAAGCCAACGGCGCTTTGAGACATAGTCACCAGTTTCACGATCGATGGTAACTTGAATGTCCGCTTCCTCGTCGTAACGCTTTTTCGTCGCCGTCGCCAATGCCAGCTCGATCGCCTCGAAAATAATATCCTCCGAGACACTTTTTTCGTTGGATACTGCTTCGGCAACCAACAGGATTTCTTTGCTCATTTATAGCCTCGCCAAATCTCTGATCGCACTCAGACGCTGGGTTCCACACGCGCTTTTTCGATCGCACCAAAGGGCAGCAGGAGTTCCTGGTCCTCGACCTGGATGACGACGTCCTCACCCTCTACACCCTTGAGTACACCCTTGTACTTGCGCCGCCCTTCAAATGGGGTGCGCAACCGCACTTCTACCCGCTCCCCGGCGCACCCGGCATACTGCTGCAACGTAAACAACGGGCGATTCAGCCCGGGGGATGATACCTCCAGGGTATACTCCCCGGTGATCGGATCCTCTACATCCAAAACACCCTCTACCTGCTCACTGACGCTAGCGCAGTCCTCAACACTGACGCCGTCAGGACTGTCGATATACAGTCGCAGCACGCTATGCCTTCCCTGGGAGAGGTATTCCACCCCCCACAAGTCAAAACCCAACGCAGCCACCGTGGCGCGTAACATAGCCGCAATTTGCGTTTCCTTGCTCGCCACCGTCGGCTTTCTTCTCCAGGTACGAAAAAGCCCCTTAAAAAAGGGGCTTTTTCATCTTCGGATTGCCAGTGCACAGCACTGCCATCGCCAGTTGGTAGCGGGGGCCGGATTTGAACCGACGACCTTCGGGTTATGAGCCCGACGAGCTACCAGGCTGCTCCACCCCGCATCAATACGTCCACTCGACTGCGGCAGCCCCTTGGCAGGCCGCGGGCACCCCACATCATGCTGGGGGCCATTTTCGAGGCTGTGCATTATAGGGAGGGGTCTGCGGAGGGTCAACCTCGTAGCCGGGGAAAAACGTGGCTTTCGGGCCTCTGCAGGGGCCGAAGCGCGGTCAATACACCCCAAAGGGGGCGACGGGGCAGCCTATTGCGAAACTTATTGACAATCATTCTCATTCACATTAACGTGATACGCATCGACTGAAGTGCCCCCGGTATTGATCCATGTACGTCTGTCTCTGCAACGGTATTACCGACACCCAAATCCGCGCTGCCATCCAGAAGGGCGCCAGCTCCCTCAAAGACGTGCGAAAAACCTTGGGCGTGGCAAACCAATGTGGCAAATGCGGTATCCAAACCCGCGAGATTTTACGCGAAGCCCAGTTCGATACCGTCAGCGAACAAGACCGGTTCTACGCCATCAGCTGAGCCCTCAGGGTTTTCTCAACCGTTTCTCTGTGCCTGCCGCGCCTCACGGGATGCGACCGGCAGTGAATACGACTGCGAATCTCTCGCATTACTATTCCCATTTATTCATATAAATCAACTACTTACTTGACCCCACCTGGGACACGGGGCATACTGCGCGCGTTCACAGGCACGGAGACCGCTATGAAAGGTGACCCCACAGTCATCCAGCACCTGAACAAGGTGCTCGGCAACGAATTGATAGCCATTAACCAGTATTTCCTGCACTCGCGCATGTATAAGGACTGGGGTCTGCAGGAGCTGGCCGATCACGAGTACGATGAGTCCATCGACGAGATGAAGCACGCAGACAAGCTGACGCAGCGCATTCTCTTTCTCAATGGCATCCCCAATCTGCAGGACCTTGGGAAATTGCTTATCGGTGAGAATACCGAGGAAATGCTCAATTGCGACCTGCAACTGGAATTGAAAGCTATCCCTGACCTGAGAGAGGCTATCGCATACTGCGAATCTGTCGGTGATTACATCACCAGAGAGCTGTTCGAGGACATTCTGGATTCTGAGGAGGAGCACGTGGACTGGCTGGAAACTCAACTCGGGTTAATTGAGAAAGTTGGCCTGCAGAACTACCTGCAAAGCGCCATGGAGTCGCCATCCTGAGTGGGTCTCGTGCGACCTCGCTTGAGGGCTGCGGCAGCCGCACAATCGCCATCGACTGGCCATACTGTAGGCTACACAAACAACACGCTACCGTCGTTAGAAACTGTAGTTGAAATACTCGATATCCCTCGAGAAGAGCTGCCTCACCACCTCATGGGTATGCTCATCATAATAGCGTTTATAGTCATCGCGCTTTGACTTATTCAGATGCGGCAGAGCACCCACATCCCTGCCCGTATGACGCTCTAACCGATCTCTCGCGCGCGACCAGTCTGCGGACAGACATTCAAACCTCATGATTTCATCGACCAGTATGTTATTTTTCTGGTCGGTCAGTCCGTCAAGCTGATTGATAAACTCTTTTTCTTTGTCTGGTAAGTTGTATTCCCTGCTGATCCTATTCCATTGGGGGCTCGGAATTTGAGCACCCGATTTCAATGCCAGCAGAAAAGCGCTGAACAGCTCTCTGCCGGGATTACCGCTAGGTTCCAGCAAACCATTCTCAATAAACCACAACCTTTCTCGCCGCCATCGCTCGACATTCTTCGGCGCGCGGCACCTGAAGATAAAGAGAGACACCATTCTGTCCCACGGATTTCTCACCTGGGTAATGACCAGGGAACGGGCCAATTTTTCTGCACCAAGCGCGGACAAATAGAAAGAGGCCGGTGCATGGGTTAATTCCTCATGCACCTGTCGCGTCTTATGGTAGGGCAACTTCTGCCAGAGCGCGGGTACATCCGGCTCATAGAGCGCTTCGTTCAACGCGGCCGCGACACTGGATGAACCCGTCTTGTTGATGGCAATGTAAACAACGTTCGCTTGGGGATAGTACATGCCGCAGTGTCTGCTCCTAGGACAATGGCTGCTCTAAAGGGAAAGCATAAACTCTACCAGCTGCCCTGCGCTCGAAAAAGGCAGGCGGATATTGTCTCAGTACGGCACCCTGCCCAGGCTAAATGCCCAGGCGCAACCGCCCGCGCCGGCATAAGGCCGCTCTGCAATCGCGCAGTAGGGCACAACCGTCAAACACTCGGACCCTATCTGGCAGTCACTTCCTTGCAACATCAACGCTTCCAGTGTTCGTCGCTTCGCCGAGTTCCGCCAGGGCCCGTTCATCTCCCATTAGGTATCCTGCAAAAAATCTCACACCATACGCTGCGGTAATTGCCAAACCCAGCTCTATGTCTATGTAGGTGAATGTTTGTTCGGGTATCGTCTGACGCTGACCCGCCCCACAGCCTGCCTGAAAACCAGGGGTGATTCCTGCGATATCGGAGACAGACCAGTGGCCTGCATCGGCGACTTCTACCTTCCAGCTCGGGCTTGCTGCACCATCAAAATTTGACCTCATCAGAATGTTACCGAGCTCCGTAATGCTATTGTCCTCTCTGGCAATTAAATAGAGCGTTGGCTGATCGATGCGTGCAAGCTCTACACCCGGAATGAGCGGATTCTCGACGGGAGCGGCCATTACATACCCTGCACTGAAGCGATCGTCTTCTTGAAGCACTTTGCCCGCGGTCACAGCCCCATAGCTGTGTCCTGCGACACCAATGCGGTCGGCATCGAAGCGACCCTGCAAGTTTTCTGGGAGGGCTGCGGAATTCGGTATCAATAATTCATCAACTACCGCAATAATGTCGTTGCCACGGATCGTAAGGAAGTCCTCTGACAATACCGCACCTGGATCAAACAGTGTGTTCATCGCGTGATCGGGAGCAGCCACGGCGATACCATGACTCGCCAAACGCTCTGCGAGGGAAAATGATGAAAAACGCGTGCACTCGAAGCAATGTGAAAATGCCACCAAGGGAAACTGAGCAGGAGATGAGGCCGGCTCAAGCGCTAATCCTGACCTTGTTCGCCTGGTCACACAGTTGTCAGGGTTGTCAATGAGCAGTCTACTGATCTCACGACGCTCTATATCACTGGTCGCGAAATCCTCGATATTCTGGCCAGCACCAGCTCCATCTGCAGGATACCAAAGCTCAACATTGAGCACCCTGCCGTCAGCATAATTGGTGACGCTAATCGTACGGTTGGCCACCGCATAGGGACCTTGGGTGTCGTAACTGACAGGTGCTATCGGCGTGATAACACCATCACTACTGTCCGCACATGCCGCCAACATCAACACCAAAAGCCCCGTGGGACTCATCCAGAAAAGTGTCTTCATGTATTACCGTATCTCGGACAGATTAATCACACCATTTGCGCAGCTAATGTGCCATAGAACATGGCACTTGGCGACACTGTAAAAGAGTAAGCCGACACCTTTACAATCAGGTTTACACCGGTCCTGTATTTACCGTGTGGCGCAAAACAATAGCGAACTATACCCACGCAAGACGCCCATCGAATCAATGCATCTATTGGACAGCGAAGATTCTTGACCTGATTCACTGAGCGAGGTAACGATCGTCAGGTTGCAGTAGAGTGCACCGCCGTAATCTTTGGCAGCAAGTGGTCCAGCTATAGGGCTTTCAGGTTGGTTGGTGCCGAAGGCGGGACTTGAACCCGCACGAGCAATGCTCACTACCCCCTCAAGATAGCGTGTCTACCAATTCCACCACTTCGGCAAGCAGTCAGTCCAGCTGTGGCAGATCGTCATCGCCACCGGTGGCTGGCGCCACCGCATCCAGCTGCGGCAGGTCGTCGGCGGTAACCGCCGGGGTGACCGTGTCCAGCTGGGGTAGTTCATCATCCACAGGCACACGCTGTTCGGACTCAACAGGCACCGGAATATCCAGACCCAGGTCGTCCACCGGGGCGGACCTCTGGCTGGCTATCAACGCCAGGCCAAAGCTACTGGCAAAAAATAATACGACCAGCCAGGCAGTCGCCTTGGTCAGCACATTACCACTGCCGTCCGAGCCAAACAGGGTTTGTGAAGCACCAGCACCGAAGGACGCACCCATATCCGCGCCCTTGCCCTGCTGCAACATAATCAATCCAATAATCGCCAGCGCGATCAGCAGATGAACAACCAAAACAATCTGTTCTATTTCCATTGCTCCACCGTCCCTCCGCGGGACATTGTTATTTCCGCCTCAAGCGGCTGCCGCATTAATAATCGCCAGAAACGCGTTGGCCACCAGTGCAGCGCCACCGACTAGCGCGCCATCGATGTCGGGCCCCGCGAACAAATCAGCCGCGTTACCGGCCTTGACACTGCCGCCATACACAATCCGTGACGCTGTTGCGTCCACCCCGTCGAGCTCACTCATGCAGTCACGGATAAACGCATGCATGTCCTGCGCCTGCTGCGGCGTCGCGGTAAGCCCGGTTCCGATTGCCCAGACCGGTTCATACGCGACAACCAGACCCGTCAGCTGCGCTTGTCCTTGCAGCGCACCGCGCAGCTGTGAACGCACCACTGAATGCGCCTCACCCGCTTCCCGCTGCTCCTGCGTCTCGCCAACACAGACAATCGGGCACAAGCCGGCAGTCACCGCAGCCGCCACCTTGGCGGCCACCAGCTCATCGGACTCACCGTGGTACTGTCGCCGCTCTGAATGGCCGAGAATCACCCAGTGACAGCCCAGGTCGGCCAACATGGCTGCGGCCACCTCGCCGGTATACGCGCCAGCATTCGTATGACTGCAGTCCTGTGCTCCCACTGCTAACGGGGAAGCATCACATATCTGCAGAGCCTGTTCTAGGTGCACGAACGTCGGACAGATAGCCACGTCTGGTCCCACTGCAGGGACAGCTGCCACCAGGTCCGCCAACAGCGCTCCTACGCTGGCTCGGGAGCCATGCATCTTCCAGTTACCGACAACCAGCAGCTGGCGCAGCATCTCACTCCCCGGGTCCAAAAAGCGGCGGCAATGGTAACCAAGTTGCCCGCGGCTGACAAGCTGGAGCGTGTTCAGCTCAGGCCAGGAACCGCTTGACCTCTGCCGCCAATTCGGTGCAGATCTGCTCGACTTCTTCGGCCTCGGCACCCTCCACCATCACCCGTACCTTGGGCTCGGTGCCAGACGGTCGCAGCAACACCCTGCCCTCGCTACCGAGTCGCCTCTCCACCGCCGCCACCGCATCAGCGATCGCCGGATAGTCCGCCATGTTGACCTTACCCCCGACGGGCACGTTGATCATGGTCTGGGGGTACATCGTGATACCTTTCCGCAGGGCCGCAAGATCGCGCTCCGCAGCCTGCAGGGCCATCAACACCTGCAAGGACGCAATGATGCCGTCACCAGTCGTCGCGACGTTGGAGCAGATAATATGACCAGACGACTCACCCCCCAAATGCCAGCCATTGGCCTCCATCATCGCCTTAACATAACGGTCCCCCACTTTGGCTCGCACAAATTGCAGCCCCGCATCTTGCAGCGCGTGTTCGAGACCCAGATTGGACATCTGCGTGCCCACCACCCCCGCGTCGGACTCGCCCCGCGCCACGCGGTGCATGGCGATGATGTATACCAACTCATCGCCATCGACCACTTCGCCCTTGGCATCTGTCATGAGCACACGGTCTCCGTCTCCATCGTAGGCGATGCCGATGTCCGCTCCGCTTTCACGCACCAGCTTAGACACGGCAGTCATGTCAGTCGAGCCAACACCCTCGTTGATATTGAAGCCGTCCGGCTGCACACCCATAGTAACGACATCCGCGCCCAGCTCACTGAGCACGCCAGGGGCGATGTGATAGGTGGCACCGTGGGCGCAATCCAATGCGATACGCAGCCCACGCAGACTGAACTCTTCAGGCACCGTAGATTTACAGAACTCAATGTAGCGACCCGCCGCATCGTCAATCCGCTCCGCCTTACCAAGATTGCGCGAAGGCACGGTCTCAAGGTTAAGCGCCAGTTCGTCCTCAATGGCCTGTTCCACATCGTCGGACAATTTCGCACCGTCCGCGCCGAAGAATTTGATACCATTGTCAAAAAAAGGATTATGCGAGGCACTGATGACGATGCCAGCCTCCGCATTCTGCTTGCGTGTCATGTGGGCAATAGCCGGCGTCGGCATAGGTCCCATCAGTTTCACATCCACACCCGCCGCCACCAGGCCGGCTTCGAGAGCAGATTCAAACATGTACCCTGAGACTCGCGTGTCCTTGCCAATGATGACCAAGCAATGGCGATCCGCATGACAGTTTCGCGCAAACACCCGCCCGCTGGCCCAACCCAGTTTGAGAATGAAGTCGGGCGTAATCGGGAATTCACCCACCGTTCCGCGGATACCATCCGTGCCAAAATACCGCGTGCTCATTCTTGTTCTTCTCCCAGGTCATCCAATGCCGCGCACATCGCCAGCGCGTCCGCGGTGGCAGCAACATCGTGGCTACGGATGATCGATGCGCCCCGCTCCACCGCCAGAACGGCCAAAGCCAGGCTGGCAGGCAACCGCGCATCCACCGCCCTGCCAAGCAGGTTGCCAATCATCGACTTGCGCGACAATCCCACCAATAACGGCAGTCCCAGCGCGCTGATCCTCGGCAGTGCCTGCAACAGTTGCAGATTATGCTCAACCGTCTTGCCGAAACCAAAACCCGGATCCAGTACCAACTGGTGACGAGCGATACCCTGCGCCTCACAGACGGCAACCCTGGTGTTCAAAAAATCGCAGACGTCCCGCACTACATCCGTATAACGGGGTGCTGACTGCATAGTATCTGGCTCGCCTCGCATATGCATCAGACAGACGGGCAGGCCAGTCGCGGCAGCCGCGGCCAGCGCACCCTCCCGGGTCAGCGCACGTACATCATTGAGCAGGCCCGCCCCGGCGGCTGCCGCCGCACGCATCACTTCCGGGGCACTCGTATCCACGGAACAGACCACCTCCAACTCGGCCTTGACACGCTCCACCACGGGCAACACCCGATCCATTTCTTCCTGCAATGACACCGCCGTGGCTCCAGGGCGTGTCGACTCCCCACCGATATCGAGGATAGCTGCACCCGCCTCCGCCATGCTATGGGCACGCTGCATCGTACGATCGATATCGAGGCGCTTGCCCCGATACAGGGTGCCCCCGTCAGAAAAAGAATCCGGCGTGGTATTAATAACGCCCATGACCAGGGGCCGCGCGAGACCTAGCCGGCGCCCAGCGCAATCCAGAAAGGCATCTGACGCAGCGTCGATGGGCAGCTAGGCTCCCGACAGGTCAGTGCTCGCCCGCAGGGCCGCCAATGGGGCTGCTGCTGCCAGCACTGTCCGTTTGTCCCGCGTCATCGGCCTGAGCGCCCGGCGCTTCACCACCTCCGGAACCGCCCCAGTCTTTCGGCTCGCGGGGCTCACGGCCCGCCATGATGTCGTCGATCTGATCAGAATCGATCGTCTCGTAGGTCATCAGCGCCTGCGCCATCATATGCAGCTTTTCGACGTTTTCTTGCAACAACCGCTGGGCAGTGCCGTAACACTCATCAATGATGCGGCGCACTTCTTCGTCGATCTGTTTGGCCGTCGCACCAGAAACCGCTAGGTGCTGCTGTCCTGCACTACGCCCAAGGAACACTTCTTCAGTCGCCTCGTCATACATCAGCGGACCCATTTTCTCCGATAGGCCCCACTTGGTCACCATATTACGCGCGATCTCCGTCGCCCGCTGGATGTCATTGGAAGCGCCCGTCGTCACACCCTCCTTACCCAGGGTCATCTCTTCCGCGATACGCCCGCCGAACAAACTGCATATCTGGCTGATGATGTGGCGGCGGCTGAGGCTATAACGATCCTCTTCCGGCAGAAACATCGTGACACCCAGTGCCCGACCGCGCGGGATGATACTCACTTTGTAGACCGGGTCGTGCTCCGGCATCAGCCGGCCGACAATCGCGTGACCGGCCTCGTGATAGGCCGTATTGCGCTTCTCGTTCTCAGACATCACCATGGACCGCCGCTCGGCACCCATCATGATCTTATCTTTCGCCAGTTCAAATTGGCTCATGCCCACCGTACGCACATTCCCTCTGGCGGCGAACAGGGCCGCCTCATTGACCAAGTTGGCGAGATCCGCGCCAGAAAAGCCCGGCGTGCCGCGGGCGATTTTCGACGGCTCGACATCCTCTGCAAGAGGTACCTTGCGCATGTGCACTTTAAGAATCTGTTCGCGCCCGCGGATATCGGGCAGCGGCACAACCACCTGCCGGTCGAACCGGCCTGGCCGCAGCAATGCCGGATCCAGCACGTCAGGCCGGTTAGTCGCTGCTATGACGATCACACCATCATTGACCTCGAAGCCATCCATTTCCACCAACAACTGGTTGAGCGTCTGTTCACGCTCATCGTGACCACCGCCCAAACCCGCTCCGCGGTGGCGCCCTACCGCATCAATCTCGTCTATGAAAATAATGCAGGGCGACTGTTTTTTGGCCTGATCAAACATGTCCCGTACGCGAGACGCACCGACACCCACGAACATCTCCACAAAATCTGACCCGGAAATTGAGAAGAAAGGCACCTTTGCCTCACCGGCTATTGCCTTAGCCAGCAGCGTTTTGCCTGTGCCGGGCTGCCCTACCATCAGCACACCGCGAGGGATACGTCCGCCGAGTTTTTGAAAGCGACTGGGATCACGCAGAAATTCCACCAACTCCTGCACATCTTCTTTTGCTTCGTCTACACCCGCCACATCGGCAAAGGTTGTAACGATCTGGTCTTCACCAAGTAGTTTCGCTTTGCTTTTACCGAAACTCATGGGGCCACCGCGGCCAGCGCCGCCGCCCTGCATCTGACGCATGAAAAACATGAACACGGCAATGATGATAAGAATGGGGAAGCTGGCAACCAGCAACTGCGTCCAGACACTCTGCTGTTCCGGCTTGCGTCCCTCTACCTGCACCTTATGTTCCAAGAGGTCATCAATCAGTTTTGGGTCCTCCACCATCGGCCGAATGGTCTCAAAGCGCGAACCATCGTAACGCTCCCCCGTGATAGTCAGGCCATCCACGACCACCTTTTTGACCTGATCATTCTGGATTTCTGCAATCAGGTCGGAATAACCCACCTGCTCGGTCGTGCGCTGCATATTGAAATTATTGAACACCGACAGCAGTACCGCTGCGATCACCAACCAAAGCAATAAATTCTTAACCATGGAGTTCAAATGCCATCACCTCTTCCAGACTACCCGGTACTAATATACGGGCAACCAGCTGTCATTGGGTTTACCACAGTAGTCCATAACAGACTTAGGGGTATTAAGGGCGCTGCTGCACCCCGCTGAGCAGCCAACCGACACGTATATGCCAAAGTTACTACACTTGGGGCAATCCCACCATGTTTCAAGGGGCGCCACAGACGCCCCAGGACGTCGGCCATCACCGCCCCTGAAAGTCACGTGCGACCAGGTAAACCTCCCGCGACCGCGGTCTGGATGCGCCAGGCTTGCGGGTCAATACCTTGCCAAAGCTGTGCCGCACATCGCCCAAGAACGTATCAAGCCCTTCGCCCTGAAATACTTTGGTCACAAATGCCCCCCCCGGCGCCAGCACCCGCCGCGCCATATCCAGCGCCAACTCCACCAAGTACATGGCCCGCGGTTGATCCACCGCCGTCAGGCCGCTCATATTCGGCGCCATGTCAGACAGCAACACGTCCACCGGCTGGCCCTCCAGCGCATCGACAATCTGGTCCAGTACCGTCTGCTCGGTAAAATCGCCCTGAATAAAAGTGACGTCGGGCAGGCTGTCCATGGGCAGAATATCGGATGCCACCACACGGCCGCGGTGCTTGAGCAGACCAGCGGCCACTTGCGACCAACCGCCGGGTGCACTGCCCAAGTCCACTAGCGTCATGCCAGGGCGTATCAGACGATCTTTCACCTGCAATTCCAGCAATTTGTAACAGGCCCGCGATCGGTAGCCCTCGCGCTGTGCACGCTGCACGTAAGGATCATCACGGTGCGCTTTCAGCCAAGCCTTGCTCGATGTTCGTCTTTTTACCACGATCTGCTCGTCATCGGGATACCACCCGCCCGGTCCGTTGTGTAAACTGCGCGCTCCGATAATCAGGCGCCCATTACCATTGTATCTCGAAACGCCCATGAGCAAGAGCGCACAGCCAGACGTACGACAGTTACGTGCAATCGGCCACAAGTTGAAGCCGGTTGTCAGCATCGGTGGTAAAGGCCTCAATGAGAGCGTCCTCGCCGAACTGGAGCGTGCCCTGTCCCAGCACGAACTGATCAAAGTGAAGCTGGCAGGCGGTGATCGCAATGCGAAAACGACGATCAGCGCAGAGGTCTGCGAGCGCACCGGTGCAAGTCTCGTGCAGCGTATCGGTAACGTTATCCTGCTGCTGCGCCTGGCCGAGCGACCTGACCCAAAGCTCTCAAATCTGCTGCGCCCACTGCAAGCCTGATAAGCCCAACGCGTTATACCAGGCATTCGACCCGGCTCCACGGTGGCCCATGGCTACGAAACGCCCTGCGTCCCGTATGCTCCTATAATTACTTATAAATCAATTATTTGCATTATAGATGAGAAGGGTTATCATTTGTGTCCGCCCTTACCCTGCTTAGGTACTTGCATGTAGATCTGGCTCGCGTCAATTGCACTCCTCACCCTCGCAATCCACCCGCTGGCAAGTGCCCAGAACGCCCACACGATGGAAAAGACCATTGTATTCGGCCAGCTGTCACGCTTCTCAGCGCTGAAGTCCGACACACCAATCATGGAGACTGCGCGCTCCATCAGCATCATAACCGAACGGCAGAGCATCGATCAGGGTGCGCTCACCCTGGATGGCACTGTGTCCTATACCGCCGGAGTATTCGGCCAGCCCTTCGGTTTTTCAACGCGAGCGGATCCCGTCCGGGTGCGCGGCCTGGATGTGGTGCAATACCAGGTCAGTCTGCAGTACCTCTTTGGACAGTACAATAATGCACGCCCCGATGTGTGTACCTTTTTGCAGGTAGACATTTTGAAAGACCCGGCATCTGTACTGTATGGCCAGGGTTCCCCCGGCGGCCTGATCAACCTCATCAGCAAGCGTCCCCGAGACGAGGGGCGCCCCGAGGCGCAACTGGAAGTGGGCAACCACGACCGCGTGCAACTGGGACTGGACAGCACCGGGCGATTGAACGACTGCGGCAGTTGGCTATACCGCATGGTCGGTACATATCTGGACACCGATACCCAGGTCAATCGTGTCGACATGGAAACCGTAGCCCTGGCACCCGAACCGGAACACCGACATGACGGCACTGCTCAATTACACCGACATCAACAGCGACATCGCCCAACAATTCCTGCCGGTAGCAGGTACTTTGGTGCCCGCACCGAACGGGCGGAAGATCAACAGCCGTGTTTATCTGGGCGATCCGAATTGCAATAAATACAGCACGAAGAGTATTGCGTTCACTGTGTTGGCTAACCACCAGTGCAACGAAACCTGGAGTGTGGAATTCACATCGCGCCCTCCGGGTCGCCGCCGAAGAATTGCAGTTACTGTGCGGCGCACTGGCCATTGCTCTGGCTGTCTGGCAGGCTAACACCATGCACTCGACGCGTGCAGATGCCGCCTCACTGTGGGTCAATACCGCACTCATTGGAACGGGTATGGTGCTGATATGGCAAGGATGGCGGACACTGCAGAGACAGACCGGGGCAGCACATCAAGACGCGCAACCGGCTTAAATACTGAGACCCGGTTTACCCGAAGGCAACCCCTACTTTAAGATGGCGGAAACACGCAGCCGGGGCACTGCAGCATGGGCGACATACTCGAATTTCCGACATCGAAAGCACAGGGCATGGCGTATCTGGAAAACCAACTGCGCGATATCCTCAAAGCCAAAGGCGCCGACGAACCCCTCATTCGCTTCGCGGTCGGTCAAATGGTGCGTGTCTATGACCGCATCAACGCGTCCGAGCACTACAGCTTTTCGGTGCATCTACCCAACGGCCTGTCACAACTCGAGAAAGACACATTGCACGAGGAGATCACCGATGGCCTGGAAACGGTGAGACGCAATAACCACGCCTTGCTGCTAGAGCTGGTGGCACAGCTGGTGCTCGCGGAAGTCAAACTGTTCCAGCACGAGCGCTCTCCCTAAGCTGTTCTGCTTTGCTGCGACTAGCCCGCAGCGGGAACAGCAGAAGCGCGAGCAAGGGTCAGCACCGCTGACACACGTCAAATCGGCTCTTTATAACAGAAGCCTTGACAAGATGTCTCTTATTAATGAGAATGATTCTCATTCCATAAAATAAGGCGTATGTCACCATGAAATTCCAATTCCTGTGCAGTAACCATCGCGAGTGGCTGGCTAAGAATCCACAAGCCGCCCTCAATGCCTGGCGACAAAACTACCAGCGCAGCGTTGACCTCAGCGATGACGAGGACTTTGTTGAGGCAGCGCGCCATGCTGGCGCCGCCTTTGAGGCAGCAGACATTATCCTATGTCAGGGCTGGCAACCGAAACCGACCGCCATCTCACAGTTCACCGATGCGGCGGTTCTCCTGGTGCAATTGCTCTATCAGTTACGAGAACCGCGCCTTGCAGCCAATGTCCTGGGGTCGACGCTGTCCCGTCTGGAAAAAATGTTGGTCGGGAACCCTGATCAGCGCAGAGACATCCTGGCAGGCTGCGCCCGATTGCAATGTATCGGCGATGCACGCGCTCCTGGTGAACAGACACACCCCGCTGCCGAATACCTATTACAGGAGCGCTCGCAGCACGTGCTGCACTGATCATGTCCAGGCCGGCACAACACAGCACTGACGCCGTGCAGCTCGAATTGCCGCTGGACGTGCTGTGCCGGTTATTGCGAGACCGCAACCTGGTAGCCAGCGAGTTCCGTTGCCTCAACGCCCAATCAAGCCGGGCTGGGTGGACCGCCGTGAAAGAAAGTTTGAAACACCCTTAGCGCAGATTATCGCATCCGACTTGACGGCGACCCTGCTAGATGTGGTGCACCTGATCGATCTCATACTCGATATCACCACCGGGCGCATTGACGACGACGACATCTCCCTCTTCCTTGCCGATCAGCGCGCGTGCTATCGGCGAGGTCACAGAAATCATATTATCTTTTACGTCGGCTTCGTCCTCACCGACGATACGGTAGGTGACCGTGCCCTCCGTCTCGAGATTGGTCAGGTCAATAGTGGTGCCGAAAATCACCTTGCCGCTCTTCGGGATAGTGGTGACATCAATCACCTGCGCGTTGCCCAGTTTGCCCTCGATCTCCATAATGCGACCTTCATTAAAACTCTGTTGCTCACGGGCCGCGTGATATTCAGCATTCTCTTTCAGGTCCCCGTGCTCACGCGCCTCCGCAATCGCCTGCACAATGCGCGGTCGCTCGACCTTCTTCAGCCGTTCCAGTTCCTCGCGCAGGGCAACCTCACCGGCCTTTGTCATGGGAAACTTGTTCATTGGGCCACTCTCTCGTGTAAATCCTGCAGACGGCGCACAGTTGTTTTTTCACCCTGGAACTTCATGGCCATACACAGGGCTTGCGCCGCCGTCAGCGTGGTGGTGTAGAACACACCGTGACTCTCCGCACTGGCGCGGATAGACGCGGAGTCCTCGATGGCACGTCGACCCTCTGTGGTATTGACAATAAAGTCGGCCTCTTCATTCTTGATCATGTCAACAATATGAGGACGCCCCTCATTGACCTTATTCACCCGCCGCACGTGCAGCCCGGACTTTTCAATAATGCGCGCCGTTCCGCCGGTCGCTACGAGTGAGAAGCCAAGCTCAGAAAGATCCCTCGCAACCTCCACGATGGCGGCCTTGTCAGCATCACGCACGCTCAACAGCGCTGTCCCACCCCGCGGTGCCGCACTGCCGGCACCGAGCTGCGACTTGGCGAAAGCCTCGGCAAAGGTATCGCCGGTCCCCATAACCTCACCGGTGGACTTCATCTCAGGGCCCAGTATGGGATCAACGCCGGGGAATTTATTGAAGGGCAACACCGCTTCCTTGACACTGTAATACGGTGGCACTATCTCGCTGGTGAAGCCCTGCTCTGCAAGTGTCTGACCGGCCATACAACGGGCAGCGACTTTCGCCAAGGATGTGCCTATACATTTGGATACGAAAGGTACAGTGCGCGATGCCCTGGGGTTCACCTCGATAACGTAAATCTCACCGTCCTGATAGGCCAGCTGCACGTTCATCAGGCCCTTGACCTCCAGTTCCACTGCCATACGCCGGACCTGCTCGCGCATCTCATCTTGCACACTGCTGTCAAGGCTATAAGGCGGCAAGGAGCAGGCTGAATCGCCCGAATGAACACCCGCCTGTTCAATATGTTGCATGATGGAACCGATCACGACCTGCTGACCATCACTGACCGCATCGATATCTACCTCGGTAGCCGCGCCCAGGAAGCTGTCTAGCAGCACCGGCGCGTCGTCGGAAGCCTGCACCGCTTGACGCATGTAACGCAGGAGGTCCTCCTCACGATACACAATCTCCATGGCCCGCCCTCCCAAAACATAAGAGGGCCTTACCACCAGCGGGTAGCCAATCGAATTGGCCGCGGCCACGGCCGCGTCCGCACTGCGGACGGTTGTGTTAACGGGCTGTTTCAGGTCCAGCTTCTGAATCATCTGCTGAAAGCGCTCTCTGTCCTCCGCCCGATCAATAGCATCAGGTGTCGTCCCAATAATCGGCACATTCTCCGCTTCCAGCGCACGAGCCAATTTCAGCGGCGTCTGGCCGCCGAATTGCACAATCACACCGGTCGGCTGCTCAAGCCGGACTATTTCCAGCACATCTTCCAGAGTGACCGGCTCAAAATAGAGGCGATCAGACGTGTCGTAATCGGTGGAGACGGTTTCAGGGTTACAGTTGACCATGATGGTCTCGTAACCATCGTCTCGCATGGCCAGGACCGCGTGAACACAACAGTAGTCAAACTCAATACCCTGCCCGATACGGTTTGGTCCACCACCGAGCACGAGGATCTTGTCACGCGCGGAAGGCACCGCCTCGCATTCCTCTTCGTAGGTGGAGTACATGTAGGCAGTAGCCGAGGCAAACTCAGCAGCACACGTATCCACCCGCTTGTAGACAGGATGAATGCCCAGCTGCTGGCGATGCTCACGCACCTTATCCTCAACCGTTGCCAAAAGCACTGCCAAACGTGCATCTGCAAAACCCTTGCGTTTCAGTGCAAACATCGTCGCTGCGTCGATCTCCTCCAGCGCAACCGATTTCAGGCCATCTTCTGTCGCGATGAGATCCTGGATCTGCACCAGAAACCAGGGGTCGACACCAGAATACTGGTAAACCTCGTCTATACTCATACCCGCACGAAAGGCATCGCCCAGATACCAGATACGCTCCGGCTTGGGATTGGTCAATTCCGCGACCAGTTCCTGGCGCAATTCTGGGTTGTCGACATCGATCTTGTGCTCAAAACCTGCGGAGCCTACTTCCAAACCACGCAATGCTTTCTGAACAGACTCCTGAAAAGTACGACCAATCGCCATCACCTCGCCCACAGACTTCATCTGTGTTGTCAGGTGTGGGTCGGCACCACCGAATTTTTCGAACGCGAAACGGGGAATCTTAGTCACCACGTAGTCGATTGAGGGTTCAAAGGATGCGGGCGTGGCACCACCGGTGATATCATTCTGCAGTTCGTCAAGTGTATAGCCTACTGCCAGTTTCGCCGCAACTTTCGCGATGGGGAAGCCGGTCGCCTTGGATGCTAACGCGGAGGAACGCGATACACGTGGGTTCATCTCGATAATTACCCAGCGACCTGTCTTCGGATCCTGCCCGAACTGCACATTCGACCCACCAGTCTCTACACCGATCTCACGCAACACCGCCAACGAGTGGTCCCGCATGACCTGAAATTCCTTGTCGGTGAGCGTCTGGGCCGGCGCCACGGTAATAGAGTCACCGGTGTGGACACCCATGGCATCGACGTTTTCGATGGAACATACGATGATGCAGTTGTCGTTCTTGTCGCGCACCACCTCCATCTCGAATTCTTTCCAACCGATCAGGGACTCATCAATCAACAACTCATTGGTGGGAGACAGGTCCAGACCACGTCGGCAGATCTCTTCGAATTCGCTGCGATTATAGGCTATACCGCCACCCGACCCCCCCATGGTGAAGGACGGGCGGATGATACAGGGGAAACCGATGGAATCCAGTACCTGGAATGCTTCCTCCAGACTGTGTGCCGTTGCGGCGCGGGGTGTCTCCAACCCAATACGCTTCATCGCCTGATCAAACAGGTGACGGTCCTCCGCCTTGTCGATGGCCTCTTTGGTCGCCCCGATCATTTCCACACCGTGCTGCGTTAATACGCCTTCACGAGCCAGATCCAAGGCACAATTTAGTGCAGTCTGCCCCCCCATTGTGGGCAACAAGGCCTCCGGTTTCTCCACCTCAATGATACGCGCCACAGTTTCCCACTCGATGGGCTCGATATAGGTCGCATCCGCCATGGCGGGGTCCGTCATGATGGTGGCCGGGTTGGAGTTCACTAGAATGACCCTGAAACCCTCCTCCCTGAGCGCCTTGCAGGCCTGGGCACCCGAATAATCAAACTCGCAGGCCTGGCCAATGACAATCGGCCCCGCGCCGAGGATAAGAATACTATTTATATCGGTACGCTTGGGCATGGTGGATTACGCCTTGCCGGCCATCAGGTCAATAAAATGGTCAAACAAAGGGGCCGCGTCATGGGGGCCAGGGCTCGCCTCCGGGTGGCCCTGGAAACTGAAAGCGTCCTTGTCGGTGCGCTGGATACCCTGCAGGCTGCCATCGAACAGAGATTTATGGGTGGCGCGCAGGGTATCCGGCAGGGTGTCTCCGTCGACCGCAAAGCCATGGTTCTGGCTGGTGATCAGCACTGTGCTGTCATCCAGGTTCTGCACCGGATGATTGGCACCGTGATGACCGAACTTCATTTTCACAGTGGATGCACCACTCGCCAGCGCCAATAGCTGGTGTCCAAGGCAAATACCAAATACCGGGATATCAGTGTCGAGGATGGCTCGAATAGCCTCGATAGCGTAGATGCAGGGTGCCGGGTCACCGGGGCCATTGGACAGAAAGACACCGTCCGGCTGCATGGCCAACACCTCGGCTGCTGGCGTTTGGGCAGTGACAACGGTCAAGTGGCAGCCACGGTCGACCAGCATACGCAGGATATTGCGCTTTACCCCAAAGTCGTAAGCGACCACATGGTAGGGTAAATCCGACTGCGGTCGCTCATGATATCCCGCACCGCGAACCCAGCTACCCTCGCACCAGCGATAGGTACCAACCGTCGTGACTTCCCTCGCCAGATCCACACCCTTCAAGCCGGAGAAGGCTCGCGCTTGACCCAAAGCCTGCGCCTCGTCAACCGTCTCACCAGCCATGAGGCAACCGTTCTGAGCACCGTTGTCCCTGAGAATGCGGGTCAGTCGGCGTGTGTCGATCTGCGCGATCGCAATGATGTCACGACGCTTGAGATACTCTGACAAGCCCTGCTCATTACGGTAATTGCTCGCTAACAAAGGCAGATCACGGATAACCAGGCCAGCTGACCAGATCGCGCGGGATTCCTCGTCCTCGGCAGTGGTGCCGGTGTTCCCAATGTGGGGATAAGTCAGTGTAACGATCTGGCGCGCGTAGGAGGGGTCGGTCAGGATTTCCTGATAGCCGGTCATGGCAGTATTGAATACCACCTCTCCTACCGAGACGCCCGCAGCGCCTATTGCCAACCCTCTGAAAATACTGCCATCTTCAAGGGCAAGTAGGGCCGGTGTGGACAAGCAAACCTCCGTTTTTTTGAGCAGCGACCGGGCAACGTTCAAAGCTGTCGCACACGGCTGAGTCACGCGCCCCTCAGCCAGGCGCTCACAAAAAGGCGAGATGGGAAACCGCATCTCGCCTGGTCTTGCACATCTTCTGTGGTTGCACAGAGAATTCTCTGGCGTCTCGGCGCACGACCCCGGGCGCAAGCCAGTGGCGACGCATTGTAGGGGAAGGGTCTAAGAGTGTCCAGACTACCCGTCATGGAACACCGCGGCACGCCCAGCGTCCGCTGTCCAGACCTCGTCAGAAAGCGCAGGCTGGCCTGCTTGTATCCAAGCAACAAGCGGTGCGCGCCCGGCGCACCCGCTATGTCCAGCTTCGCTTCTCTAAAGCAATTGCTTTAAAGGCAAATCTCATTATCATAGCGACCCAAGTGAACTCAGGATACGCCGCCATGCACTACGTCAATGGCAAAATTGCTGTGCTAACGGGTGCCGGATCCGGTATCGGACGCGCCTTGGCGCTGCAGCTTAACCGCGAGGGCTGTCGGCTGTACATAGCCGACATCAATTCCGTCACCCTGTCGGAGACCCTCGCCATGCTACCGCGCAAAGATGTCGCCTGTGACAGCCAGGTCATCGATGTCGCAGACCGGCATGCTATCTACGCCTGGGCTGCCCGCATCGAGGCAGCGCACAGCTTTGTCGATATCGTCATCAATAACGCCGGCGTAGCCTTAATGTCCAGTGTCGAAGCGACTACCCTAGAAAATATCGAGTGGTTGATGAACATCAACTTTTGGGGTGTGGTGCACGGCACCCAGGCGTTCCTTCCCTTGCTGCGGCGCGCCGAGCACGGACACCTGATCAACCTGTCCTCCGTCTTCGGCATGATCGGCGTCCCAACCCAGAGTGCCTACAACGCGGCAAAATTTGCCGTGCGCGGTTACACCGAATCACTGCGCATGGAAATGGCAGAGTCCAGCGTGCATGTCTGCTGTGTGCACCCAGGTGGTATCAAGACCAATATTGCACGCGCTGCCCGCGGCGGAGATCCTGCAGTGAGCCCAGAGCAACGGGGCAAGGATTTCGAGCGCCTGGCGGGCACCACACCATATACTGCAGCACGAAAGATTATTCACGCCATTGAGCAGCGCAAGCCGCGCCTGTTGATCGGGCGGGACGCAGCACTCATCTCACTGATTACTCGCCTGTTCCCCGTCCACTATCCTCGACTCCTGCGGCTGTTGGTGAGCGACCGCGATATTCCGAAAGTGTCATGACAGACGTTGGCGACAGGCTCGATAGGCATGGCGATACCCGGCAGCGATTGCTGCTGACAGCGCTGCATCTTTATGCCCGGGAGGGACTGCACGCCGTGTCGCTGCGACGCATCAGTACAGAAGCGGGTTCGCGCAATTCCGCCGCTATGCACTACCATTTCGACAACAAGCTCGGCGTTATTCAGGCACTGCTGGACATGGTGGCGCGCGAGCTCGGCCGCATCGGTCTGGCCTTGCGATCGGAGCGCCGCGCACAGCGCACATTGCGTGACAATTGTCGTCTCATTTTGCGACCTCTGGTGGAATTGCCCGCGCGGCAAGCCTGGGGAGGAGACGGCGTCCGCTTTCTGTCGCGCCTGGTCAGCGAGGGCGATGCCGATATCGCTGCCATGGTCAACCGCCTTACGGCCCCCTTCTGGCGACGCCTGGATCACGCTTTGGCCGAACAGCTACCGGGGCTGCCGGCGGAGATCAGGCGTCTGCGGCTCATGTTTGTCAGCACCAATGTTGTGCATGGCATCGCTGAGACGGCCTGGTTGCCCTATACGCCGGTTGGCGATCTCAGCCATTTCGACCAGGACACGCTGTTAGATCACCTGGTGGACTACCTGATCGGTGGGCTACAGGCCCCCAGCACAATGAACCACTAATCAACGCAACGTAGAGAGCACACTATGAATGAAGCCGCAGACGACCTCCTATTCGATCTAAACCTGACAGACGAACAGCGTATGAATAGAGAAACTATGCAGCGCTTTGCTGCCGCTGAGATTCGCGACCTGTCCTTGCGCGTGGACGCTGGCGAGACCACAGCGCGGGATTTCTTCCCGGCAACTGCGGAGCTTGGACTGACGTTATTGCAGATCCCAGAAGCACTTGGCGGGGCCGGCATGACCCGTTCTCCGGTCTCCAATGCACTGATCCTGGAGGATCTCGCGCACGGCGACCTGGCCCTGGCTCTCGGCGCAACCAGTCCATTGGGCTTTGTCAACACGCTGCTGGATCAGGGCTCCGACGCGCAGCGCGAGAAGTATCTCCCCCGATTTTGTGACGGCGCGTTCACCGCGGCCACCACGGCGCTACTGGAACCGCGGGCGACTTTTGAACCGTCGGCGCCAAACACTACGGCGACCCCCAACGGCGACGGCTACAGTCTCAACGGCTGCAAATCGATGGTGCCCTTGGGCATGGACGCCGAGCTGCTACTGGTCATTGCGCTTTTAGATGACGGCAAGCCTGCAGCCTTTGTTATCGAGGGCAGTCCCCAAGGCATGACACGCACCGCAGAGGAAAATATGGGCCTCAAGGGCGCGCAGTTGGCAACACTGACACTGGAAAATGTGCAACTGCCAAATGAGGCACTGCTCGGCGATAGCGACTTCAATCTGCAACGTTTTATCGACCTATCCCGCCTCGGCGCCTGCGCCCTGGCGGTTGGCACCGGGCAAGCAGTTTTAGACTACGTCATACCCTATTGCAACGAACGGGTGGCCTTTGGTGAACCCGTCACTCATCGCCAGTCAGTGGCCTTTTTGATAGCCGACATCGCTATCGAACTGGAGGGCATGCGCCTCATGACCTGGCGCGCCGCGTCTCGCGCCGAGCGTGGGTTGCCATTTCACGAGGAGGCCTACCTGGCCAAGATTTTTTGCGCAGAACACGCCATGAAGATCGGTACCGACGGTGTACAACTACTCGGTGGACACGGCTTCACCCGGGAGCACCCGGTGGAAATGTGGTATCGCAACTTGCGCGCCATCGACACCCTGGAAGGCGTCGCTTCCATTTGAATTTAAAACTGCATTCAGAGTTGTCACTCTGAGCACCGTTTCGAGGACTATTACGATGATCAATCTGGAAATATCGCAACGACATGAAGAAACGTTCACCCAAGTCATGATGCTCGCTGAGCACATGATGCGACCCTACTCACGCAAATACGATAAGGCCGAGCACACCTATCCGGCAGAAATGGAAGAGGTCAACAAACTGATCTCCGCAGGACGCACATCCGCCACCGGAAAACCCAAGGGCTCTCTGCCGGAGGGTAGTGTGGTAAACGGCGGCAATATGGGTTCGGTCATTGGGTTATTCGGCCTGTGCTGGGGAGACGTCGGGCTCTTCCTCGGTATGCCGGGCAGCGGCCTTGGCAACGCGGCCATCACAGCGGTGGGCACGCCAGAGCAGATCAAGAAATATGGCGGACGCTATGCCGCCATGTGTATCACCGAGCCCAGCACTGGGTCGGATTCGGCAAATATCAGCACGACCGCGGTGCTGGACGGTGACGACTGGGTCCTCAATGGCGAGAAAATCTACGTCACGGACGGCGACCGGTGCGACACACTGGTGGTATGGGCGACCCTAGATAAGTCCCTCGGAAAAGCGGCGATCAAGTCTTTCATCGTTGAAAAAGGTACCCCCGGCTGTGAGGTGACGCGCCTGGAACACAAGATGGGCATACGCGCCTCTGATACGGCGGCCATCAGCTTCAGTGACTGCCGCATCCCCAAAGAGAACATCCTTGGTAGCGCGGACATAGCCACCGATGCTGAGGGTCGCAAAAAAGCTTTCGGCGGCGTCATGCAAACCTTTGATAACACGCGTCCACCGGTGGCCGCCATGGCAGTCGGTGTCGCGCGCGCGGCCCTGGATATGGCACGCGACCTGTTGCGCGAAGAAGGCATTGAGGTGTGCTTTGACAAAAAGCCGACAAACAGCGGCGCCATTGAAGCAGAGCTAGCGCAGCTGGAGGCCGAATGGCAAGCGGGACGGCTGTTAGTCCTAAAAGCCGCATGGATGGCAGATAACAAGATGCCTAATTCCAAGGAAGCATCGATGTGCAAAGCCAAGGCAGCCCGCGTTGGCAATCATATCACCTTGCGCTGTGTAGCCCTGTGCCAGAGCCTCGGTTACAGCGAACAACACCTACTGGAGAAATTCGCGCGAGACTCAAAGATCATCGACATATTCGAGGGCACCCAACAGATTCAGCAGCTGATCGTTGCGCGCCGTCTGCTTGAGAAATCATCCTCCGAACTCAAGTGAATAACCGGTGTACGATCACCGCCGATCACCGGCCTGATCTGGTGACAGGCGCCTGACGCCAGCGGGCCAAGGTTTACCGCCTCAGCTCTCTTGGTTGCAGTCACCACAACTTGGTAACTGCAACCAAGAGAGCTGGAACTGGGTCACATAAGCCGCAGCGAACCTGCCCTTTGAGTGTCCTTTGGGGCAATCTGGGATATACTCGAAGCGGATTTTCGTGGCCACAGAGGGACCAGGATGTCGTACTGCAAATCGCAATACCCGCTAATAGCACTCTTCCTCGCTATATTATCTGGTTCTGTTTTTAGCGCGCCTTACACGGTGAACCCCGGCGATATATTGCGCGTTGATGTCTGGAACGAAGAGGATCTCAGTCGAGAAATCCTGGTGCGCCCAGATGGCGTTATCAGCCTGCCGATGGCCGGCGAAATAGATACCAGCAACCATTCCCCGTCGGAAGTGGCAAACGAAATTTCCAAGGGCCTCGCCAAATACATGAAAGATGCTCCCCAGGTCGTCGTGTCGCTGGTTGATGTCCCCGGAAACAAGATCTTTGTCATCGGCAAGGTAATCCAGCCCGGCGAATACAAAATTACCAGCGACACCGACGTCATGCAGGCGCTGGCACTTGCTGGAGGGCTAAACCCATTCGCCGCAGAAAATGATATACGTATCCTTCGCCGTAAACCCGATGGCACCCAAATTGCCATACCGTTCGAATATGCCCAGGTTAAAGAGGGCAAGGCACTACACACGAACGTTATTCTGCGTAGTCGAGACGTTGTCGTAGTCCCTTGATGCGCCTATCCCTACCTGTGCGGAAATCTAAAATGATAAATAATAACAGCCGGGTCTTGACCTCAATCGCACTGATGTCGGTCTCCACGATACTGTCGGTCAATAGCACAGCGAATGAATACTCTTTTGAATACAGTGTCCAAGGCGGCTACGAGTACAACGATAATATTGGTTTACGCAGCGAGGATGAGATCGATGTCTCAGGCGGGGTTATTACCGCTCCCGCTACCCTTACCATCCGCAGTGAACGACTGGAAACTTCACTGATAGGTGAACTAACTTCCGCTAAGTATGACGACAGTGACTTCGACAGTGACGATCAGAACCTGGAAGGGCGCACCCAATACCTACTAGAGCGTGGGGAACTGACAGGTTATGCCGGCTACAAACGTGACTCTACACGGACCAGTGAATTTCTCGATACTGGCATTGTCGGTCTTCGAGCAACCCGCGTCGAGCATGCCACGGCAGGTGGCTCTGTCGATTACATGTTCACAGAGAAAAATGGCCTTGTCGCCGGCGTCGATTATCTGGACAGGGACTATGACAGTCCACTGCAAACGGATTTCGACAATATTTCCGGCTACGCCGGCTGGCGGCACCAACAAACCGAGCGCACCTCGCTGCGACTGCAAGTCATCGCTGCCCGCTACGAAAACGATGCCAATTTACAAGTGACATCTGACAGTGTCGGCGCACAAGTCGGCTTTGACTCTGAGTTGTCTGAAGCACTGAACGTATTCCTGCTGGTCGGGTGGGTTAATGTAGATACGGACTATTCAGCTAACGCTTCTTCCATAGTCACTACACCCGACGACGATAGCAATGATGTTTTCCAGATGAATGGATCACTCGTGTATCGCCAGGAACGCAATGAATTGTCGCTGGAGGTCAGCAGCGGCACACGTGCAACCGGCAGCGGCACGCTGGATGAAAGCCATCGGCTCAATCTTAGCTACAACTTCCGCTGGACTGAAGGCAGCCGGTTGCGTTTGGCGTTGGTAGGGGGCAAAAATAGCTCATTGGATAGCGATGTTGACGACGACCGTGACTATGCGCGCGGTCGTATCGGTGTGGACTATCGCATCGCGGAGTCCTGGTACCTGGGAGGCACCTACACCTATAGTTATCAGGACCGGCAGAGGGCCGACGGTGATGCCGACTCCAATCAGATCGATCTAAGCCTGATCTTCCGTCCTGACAGGCACGTTTGGTCGCGTTAATACTGGCGCTGACACGTTTCAAATAGTCAAGACAAAATCGCATTGCAGGTTACCCTTTAGATGATTGACAAAGAATTTCAGACAACCTCGCTAGACGACTACGTCCGAATGATTAAACGGCGCAAACTCTCGCTGCTTCTGCCCGCTATCATTATCGTGTCACTCGCGCTTTTACTGGCGTTTGGTATACCCGCCTTCTACCAGTCCCGGGCCACAATATTGATCGAAGAACAGGAGATTCCTCAGGATTTTGTCCGGGCCACCGTCGGCAGCTACGCAGCACAGCAGATACAGGTCATAAGCCAACGCATACTCACGGTAGAGAACATCCGCGGTATCGCCGCAAAGTTCAACCTGCTGCAGTCCGAGGGCTCGAATTCGCCTGCTCCGATCACAGAATTGGCTGAAAGGTTTCGAAGCAACGTCGACATCGACCTGGTCAGCGCCGATGTAATCGATCCCCGCAGCGGCCGACCGACGCAGGCCACCATTGCTTTCACTCTGGCCTTTACTGACCCCAACCCGGTCGTGGCACAACAAGTTGCCGGCGAGCTGGTCAGTCTTTTCTTGGACGAAAACCTCCGGGACCGGGTCGGTCAAGTCGCCAGCACAGAGGCGTTTCTGGCGTCTGAAGCTGGCCAATTAAATAGTGAGTTGTTGAATCTGGAACAGCGCCTCGCGGATTTTAAAATTGCGCACGAAGGTAATTTGCCCGAATTGTATCAATACAACCTGGCTACTCTGGAGCGCACTCAACAGGAATACGCTAACGTCCAGCGACGCATTCAAGAGCTGGATAATAGTAGGATCGAGATGTCTTCGAAATTGGCACAACTGAGCCCGTCCGCACCGGTAGTGCTGGCCACCGGTGAAACCGTACTCAGTTCAGCGGATAGGCTCAAGGCACTGCAATCGGAGTATCGAGGCAAGGCTGCCATCTATCGAAACAACCACCCCGACGTGATACGCCTGGAGAGAGAAATTAGCACTTTACAAAATGAACTTGGCGTAGGCACCAACGTGGATGAACTGCGCAAGCAGTTACAAGACCAACAGCTAAGGCTGGCCGACCTGCAAACCCGGTACAAAGACGATCACCAGGATATCCTGAGTACAAAAAATCTGATCGCGGTGCTTGAGGACAATATTCGCACAACTCGCAGCAGCTCCAGAGCCTCCAAAGCACCGCAGGCAGACAATCCGGCCTACGTGTTACTGGAAACTCAACTCAGCGCTGTCCGGTCGGAAATGCGGTCTCTGAACAAGCTGAGCAGCGAACTGCAGGCCAAGATGCAACATTACGAGGCATTGCGTAGACAGGCTCCGGAGGTGGAACGAAATTATAAAGCGTTACTGCGAGACTACAGTAATGCCGATGATAAGTACCAGGACATCAAGATCAAGCAGCGTGAAGCAGCTGTATCTCGAAGCCTGGAACAAGAGCAAAAAGGTGAGCGATTTACTCTCATCGAGCCGCCGGCACTGCCATCCGACCCCATCAGCCCCAATCGGCCCGCTATTATTTTCCTGGGTTTGATATTGGGCGGCGGCGTCGGACTGCTCTTTGCGCTGCTGCGCGAAGTCATGGATAGTGCTATTCATGGTGCTCAAGAGCTCACGAACCTGATGGGCGAAGCCCCTCTGGTCGTTATTGAGTACATAGAAAATGACAACGATATTATGCGGCATAAGCGAGCCTGGGCACTCAGCCTGCTTGCGGCTGCTGCGGCTGGCTTATTCTTCATCTTCTATCTGCATATCTTTTACCAGCCGCTAGACGCTATTTACTTTTCAGCCATTGATAAGCTGGGGCTCAACTAATGGAACCCTTACAGGAAGCAATTGAACAGGCCCGCCTGAAACGCGAGGGCGAAATTGGTCGAACGGCACCACCCGGAGAGACACATCCCCAGCGCGTCGAAAAGGAGTCAATCGAAGAAAAGGACTCTCCAAGACCTGATAGAAATGCATCCGACGACTCCGGTCATTGCCTCGCCTCGCAGGTAAACTATTCATCTACACGCCTGGTCGAACCTGCCGACGAGCAACTTGCGGCAAACCGGGTCATCGCCAGTGAAAACAGCGATCCTCGGGTAGAAGTTTACCGCCAACTACGCAGTCAGATCCTGGCGAAGATGAAGCGCAATAACTGGCGTTCACTGGCCATCACAAGCGCTCAGGAAGGTGCGGGAAAGACCCTTACTGCGGTGAACTTGGCTATTACAATCTCGCAGCAAGAGAACCAGACAGTATTACTCGTAGACCTTGATCTACGAAAACCGGATGTACACACCACCCTGGGCCTAGAGATATCCAAGGGCATCGTCGATCATCTGATCCATGGGGAGCCCGTAGAAAATATCCTGCTAAACCCAGGCTACCCTCGACTGGTTGTGTTGCCGGGTCTGCCTCAAGGGCGTTACTCGTCTGAGGTTTTATCTTCTCCACAGATGAACATGTTCATCGACGACATCACAGGTCGCTACCCGGAGCGGATTATCATTTTCGACCTGCCTCCACTCCTTCGTAATGACGATGCCATGGTATTCGTGCCGAACGCAGATGCGTGCCTCTACGTGGTTGAAGATGGCGTCACACAACCGGATGAGATCGAGCGCTCAATGCAGTTACTCAAGCACTCGCATTTAATTGGAACTGTGCTCAATAAAGTGCGTTAGTCGCTGGCGGTATTAGACTATGTATACTCAGTTCTTTGGCATGAGGGAAAAGCCGTTCAGTCTTATACCCGACGGCGACTCCATCTATTTTTCGCCAGGGCATCTGGCGGCTTTCAGCATGCTGGAGTTTGGCTTGCTTGAGCAAGTCGGCATCACATTGATAACCGGTGAGGTGGGAGCGGGAAAGACGACTCTCATCAGACACCTGTTGAGCCGCATTGATTACGACCAACTCACTGTTGGTCTCATTGGCACTGCCCATAGCAGCTATGGCACCTTGCTAAAGTGGATTGTCAACGCCTTCGCTATCGACACGGAGAGTCAGGATGAAGGTGCTATGCTGCAGGCGCTGCAAGCCTTCTTGATCGAACAGTACGGCAACGGCAAACGCACGGTAGTGATCGTTGACGAAGCCCAAAATATGTCCTCGGAGGATTTGGAATCTCTGCGCTTGCTCACCAATATCAATGCAGACAAGAACCAACTTTTACAGATTATTCTGGTCGGCCAACCGGAACTCCTGGAAAAATTTCATGAAACCGGTATGTCGCAGCTGGCGCAACGCGTCTCAGCTGAATATAACCTTGTGCCCCTGGATGTTTTTGAAACCATGAGCTATGTCCGGTATCGGATAGACAGTGTGGGGGGGTCAGAAGATTTGTTTGATACCGCAGCATGCCTGGCTGTGTATTACTTCAGTGGCGGCATTCCGCGGATTATTAATACCTTGTGTGATGGAGCCCTTGTATTTGCTTACGGGCAGCATAAGGAGGCTGTGACCCTGGACATTGTTCTTGATGTAGTGCGCACCAAGCGGATAGGCGGAATTCATCGTGCGGGCATCGACCTTCCCGATAGGGAGACCGTGCGCGCCAATATCAAGGAAATTAGTGGAGTGGACCTGCTGGAATTGGTGTAACAGCGATAGCTGATCGCCGGAGAGCGTCGAGAACATAGTATGAATGAGCGCTTCTTCTCGCTGCTATTTTCAATCCTAGTGGCGGCACTCTGCTTCTTCCACGAGCGGGTGTAGATGGACGGTATCTGGTCAAATCAGGAAAACGGTAGGCTTCGGTTTATACTCATCTTCCTCGAAATTGATGCGCTCTGGGGGGCACTTCCCGGCGTGAAAAAAGTTGCCGGGGTAACCGTTAGAGGCCCCTTTAATCCTACCCCATTGCCTGGGATTTTTCGCGGGATCCGGTGGTAATGGATATTCAATATCTTTTCACCTTCCCTATTGCGCTGGGGCTTTCGCTTCTTATTATCCCGGTCCTGATCCGTCACTCAGCCAAACTGGGGCTTATGGACATCCCTGCAGGGGATTCTCGCAAACTTCATAGAGAGTCAATCCCCCGCAGTGGCGGCATCGGCATTATATGTTCTGCTGGACTTGCTCTACTGATACTGTTTCCTCCTGACAAGTCGATATTAAGCTTCTTGATAGCAAGCCTCGTTATCATCTGCTTTGGTCTCCTCGACGACGTCATCACCCTTAGCCCTTTGCAGAAGCTGGGTGGGCAGGCGATCGGAGTCATCATTGCAATGTCGGGCGGCATGGTCATGTCTGAATTTCCCATACTGGCAAACAGCCCTGCCTGGTTCACCTACACAATAACTTTCCTTTTTGTGATGGGGGTTATCAATGGTGTCAACTTCTCTGACGGAATGGATGGGCTTGCGGCGGGCATCACGCTGATGTCACTCATATTCATCCTGATGTTAGCTCTAGAGTCTGGCAATACATTGATCGCAGCTATTTCCCTTGCCGTGTCTGCGTCCTTGCTGGGCTTCCTGCGATTCAACACGCACCCTGCTAAGGTTTTCATGGGAGACTCGGGTAGTCAGTTTTTGGGGTTTGTTGTCGCCTGGCTGGTTATCGTTCAAAGCCAAAGTGACACCAGTCCGATTACAACATTGATGCCACTACTGGTCCTGGGAATCCCTGTAATGGATATTTTGCAGGTGGTACCGGTGCGAGTGCACAAGAAATTGCCACTGGCTGGACCGGACCGCGAACACCTACATCATCAGATTGCAAAGTTGGCGTTTCGTCAGGAAGAAGTCGTCGGCATAATGTATATCCTGCAAACAATCCTTCTTGCGGGCGCCTATATACTGCGATTTGCAAATGACAATATCATATTGCTTTTCTACGCAAGCTATGTGGCGATCGTTCTAACCACCATTTACGTTGCAAACGTAAGTGGCTTACAAGTAAGAACTCAACGGCCCAATACTAGCAATCAGCGCAACCGCTTCTTTCGCCGACTAAGCAAGGTTCATCCCTACACTGGCAGATTTTTTGGACTGATGATTGCCGCTTATCTGGGTATGGCTGCGATCTTATCCACTACGCTAACAACGCCTATATTGTATATGGCGATTTTCTGGGCTGCTATTCTTCTGGTTATAAAGGCGCTTTCGAACAACCGGTGGCCTATCGTACTGGGCAGAATCGCCTCCTACACAACTGTGATATTGCTTGTCTTCGGGTTAACCATTTCTGTTCACAACGAGGTCATCAACTGGGTAATTGATGGCAGCTTGATTCTATTCTCTATAGCATTGGCAATCGCAATACGGATCACACGACGCTACTACTTCTGGCTGACAACTCAAGACCTGTTATTGCTACTTTTCATCGTCATACTGGCACCTCAGTTACCTATCGAGATCGCACCGGAATCTTCAAATGCCAGGCTGATATTCCGCACTTGCATCCTTCTTTATGCCAGCGAATACGTCTTGGCGCGAGGAGGAAGGGCACCAGAGAACCTAGCCACTGTGGCAGTTATTGCTTTATTTTTGCTAGGATTACACTTCAATATTTTGAGTACTTTTGCATCAAGTCTAACCGGTTAATTGCGTGAAACGACCTATGATATTGGCAAGATTTGTCGTGCTTTTTTTGACATTTTTTTGCCTTCTCGCTTGCTCTTCCAGTGAGGAGCGTCAGGACAGATATCTGCAGCGCGCTCAGTCTTATTATGAAAATGGCGAGTATAAGAAGGCGCGACTGGAAGTTAACAATGTTCTTCAGATCAATCCTAGCAGCCCCAGCGCTCATTACATATTGGCATTGGTTCAGGAAAAAGAGCGCAATTGGTCTGAGATGCGAAGGAATCTACTTCGAACGGTTGAACTGCAACCTGATTTCTCAGCTGCACGCATTAAACTTGCTCAACTGTATTACCACGGCGGAGCAAATCAGCAAGCACTTGATCAAGCCGATGCTGTCCTGGCGGTGACCGCCAATCATGCAGATGCGCACACTGTGCGCGGAAGTATTTTCTTACGCCAGGGCAACACTGACGTCGCATTGAAAGAAGCGCAATTGGCTCTTGCATCGACCCCAGAACACGTAGGGGCAATTTCGCTGCTCACTGAGATCTATCGTGGCGACGATCTGGAAGAAGCACTTCGGGTTGTTCGAGACGGAGCTGCAAACCAGCCGCGGAATGCGCAACTCAGGCTTCTTGAAGCCAGTGTCATGGAACAACAGGGCGATTTAGACGGGGCCAGACGTATTTATGTCGATCTGACGAAAAATAATCCGGACAACTCACTTTATACTTATCTGCTCGTAGACTTTTACGAACAACAGGGCATGACAGACGAGGGCGAGGAACTTCTCAGAGAAATAGTACGAAGTAAACCTGGTGAGCACCAACTTAAGCTTTGGCTAGTGGAATTCCTTGCAAATGAGCGCACCTCCTCTTTGGCCGAGCAAGCCCTGCTCGATTTCATTGACCAGGAGCCGGGAAATGCCGAATTACAATTTGGCTTAGCGAAATTGTATATGTCTATGGGACAGACTAGTGACGCCGAAACGGTTCTCAGGAAGGTTATATCGAGAAACAAGAATGCGGAGGTCTCCCTGCTAGCCCGTAATAAACTGGTGGAATTGATGCTCGCCACTGGAAATAACCAATACGCCGACGCCATGATCGGAGAAATACTTGCAATGGAGCCAAATAATCAACGGGCGCTGCTGACAAGGGCGCGCCTTGAGATTCAAGAAAGGCGACCCTCCGCTGCAATATCTCTGCTGCGCAACATCTTGGAGAGTGATCCCTTTTCAACAGAGTCGCTAGTGCTTCTCGCACGTGCCTATGAAGAGGCGGCTAGGCCTGGACTAGCCCTTATCGCCTACCAGAATGCATTGGATATCGATCCTGCGCACGATACAACCGTGAATGACGTTGTCCGGATCATGATCAAGCAGAAGGAATTTGGCGCTGCTAAACAGGTGCTCGACGAGTACCTGAACGCCTCCCCCACGAGCTTGCCATTAAATCGGCTACGTATTCTGTTATACGTTGAGCAGGGCCTTTGGAACGATGCGCTGAGGGCCGCTACTAACCTTGCTGAATTGACTCAATCTCCCGCAATCGGCAAGTACGTTACTGGAAGCATTCTGCGCGCTCGAGGAGAAACAGAAGCCGCCATAGATAGCTACAAGGCAGCACTGCAAATCGATCCAGATATGATTGAGGTGTATGTTGCGCTGGCCGAGGCCTATCTCACACTGGAGGATCGTGCAGCGGCGCTAGCGGTGTGCAATACAGCTATACTTCGAAGTCCGGGAAATACCGCGCTACTAACACTGAAGGCGGGAATTCTTCAGGGGCTTGGCGATTTCAAAAGGGCGGCCGCTGTTTACGAAATTGCGCTCTCCATCGATAGCAAACAAGACATCGCAGCCAATAATCTGGCTGCACTTCTAGTCGATCACCTGCTTAACGAGACGAATCTTCGCCGGGCCCATCAGTTGACAATAGATTTTGAAGACACTGAAGTGCCGGCATTTTGGGATACACGTGGATGGGTCCTCTATCACCAAGGTAAGTTCACTAGTGCCCTGCAGCTCTTTGAACGTGCCGTCGCGTCAGATGAAAGTCAGGATATTTATCGCTTTCACAGGGGAATGGCGCACTACAAGCTCAACGACCTTGCTTCTGCAAGAAAAGACCTGGAACTAGCGTTGCAGAGCAAGGAAGATTTTTCGGGCAGAGAAGAAGCTATACACATTATTTCCAGCCGGTAATCAGCAGCCAACTGGTATTTTTTTTACACCTGGTCATGGAAAAGCACGGACAGGGAAAGGAAGCTGAAACGCTGGGTTATTGTTTAGCTAAATTGCGGGTAAAGAGCATACCCATCCTGTGGGACAGGAGGAATGTCTGGATTCTTCAAGCGAGAAAGCACTGACCATTACTGAAGTGACTCAGCCGCTACATCACGAAAGGAAGGATTTACTACCTTCGCTATTTTTTTTACCGCGATGAGCGGAACATCAGGAAGGAAAACGCGCGCAGAGGATCCTCTCATTTTTCGTACTCTTTTTTCTGTAGAAATCGTTCTACGCGTGCTATCTTCTTTAGAGGGTCAGGAGACTTTCTCCAGATTATTCAGGTAGGAATTTCTTTGTCTATGCGTCACAAATGCGATTTCGACTGTTAATTTTCGTACTTATTTTCTTTAGCAATCTAGCGCTTGCACAGAAACCCAATATCATTGTCATCTTGACCGACGACCAGCGCTATGATGTTTTATCTCTCTACGATACTTTCCCCTGGCTCAACACCCCACATTTAGATCGACTAGCGCAAGAGGGGGCACATTTTAAAAATGCATTTGTGACCACTGCGGTATGCAGTCCATCTCGAGCTAGTTTCCTGACGGGTACGTATGCGAATCGGCACGGAGTCATCGTAAATGCGTATAAAGATCCAGACCCGGCGGTACCGCTATTCCCCGAACTACTGCAGCAGTTAGGATACGTAACTGCATTTATAGGAAAATGGCACATGGATAGTGATATTGAGCCAAGAAAGGGCTTTGATCACTGGGTGAATTTCCCAGGTCAAGGTAATTATTTTGACAACGTGCTCAACGTCGACGGTTCAATCGAAACGGTTTCGCAGTACATCACTGATGAACTAACAGATCGCGCCTTACGTTTTATCGATAAGTTTTGTGATGTACCTTTCGCACTTTATTTGAGCCACAAAGCCATTCACGCGCCTTTCACACCTGCACCGCGCCACACTGGTCTGTATTCACAGGTGGACTTTGCTGGATTCGATGACCCGGCTGAAGATTTGTCAAGGAAGCCAAACTGGCTAATAGCCCGATCGAAAGTCCTAAGAAACGGGGCAGGCCCAGATCCCGACAAGAGGCTTGAGATGATTAAAACCGTGTCGGCCGTTGATGACAGTGTCGGTCGAATTGTTGGAGAACTCGAACGCCTCGGGCTGCTGGACTCCACTGCAATTGTCTTTGCTGCAGATAATGGCTATTTATATGGCGAACATGGGAGCCTGGGAGACAAGAGAAACGCCTACGAGGAATCCATAAGAATACCGCTCATCATGCGTTATCCGCCTCTGATCAAGTCGGGGACGGAAATTGATGAGTTAGTCCTGAATATCGACGTCGCACCTACCCTGCTAGCGCTGGCGGGACTGGGTGCCCCCCCCCATGTACAAGGCGAGAGTTGGCTCAGATTGTTTCGGGGCGAGGAGGAATGGCGCGACAGTTTTCTGTATGAGTATTACCGTGAAGACGATTACAGGCCCCGTGGCGGATCAAAGACCACACCAACCATCCTTGCCATCCGCACAGCGGGTTGGAAGTATATTAGTTATCCCGAGCTAGAGGGAGAAATCGATGAGCTTTATAGGCTAGATGTTGATCCTAAGGAGCTCAACAATCTGGCAGGACGTCCCGAATTTGCGACCAAGCTCGAGGAAATGCGATTACGGCTCGCCCAGCACCTTACACCAGAGCGATACACCAAACCAAAGCCCCCTTCCAAAGGGCCCCTGTGTGTTTGGTTGGATATCAACTGCTGACAATGGCTCGCATACGGGCCATTTTCTGATGTCAAATAACTCGCAACATCGTGCCAATCGTCACCACCGCCTTGACCACCCCACCTGTCTCTGAATGCCCCTCGGCTTTTTAATGTTGCTTAAAGGAGACTCACCATCTCTCTGTTTTTATTGCTTTTTTTGAACTGACGCCATATTGCGTCGCATTATCGCGACACTGGCCCTATGTACTACCGACAATTTCACCCCTATACGCCCCCTACTATGCCCTATCTCTATGTTTTTCCGGCGTAAAGTAGAGTTGGCACGGTTTAAGCATATTACTTTAGCCGTTTTGCCTGGATAGAGAATAACATTGCATACGGGGCTCTTTTGGCACTTACCACAGACGGGAATAGTTTACTTTTCTCCAGAAATAACTTGATAGAATTTTGTGAGCGCCATAGCATTCTTTGAAAGTATATCTTGCCCGGCGCGTCTTGAGAGGAAATGTCGCTTCAAAAGGGTCAGGGGTTACGTGTTAAGGACTAACAAGGGGGAAACGGTCATGAAAAAGATCGTATTGCAATACATCACCGAACGCTTTCAGAAAAATAAGAATGCTCAAGGTGACAAAAGACACCCAAAAATGCGCACACTGCTACCCGGATTGGCGCTGCTGCTGTCGTGTCATCTTGTTTTACCGTCGGCGGCATCCGCAGCCAACTACTACGTCCACGCGAGCAAGGGCTCAAATTCCAGCAGCGGTAAAGCACCTGACGCCGCCTTCCGCGATCTTAGCTATGCGATTAGGAGGCTGCGCGCCGGCGACACACTCTTTGTGCGTGCCGGTACCTACCGAGAAAAGATGTCCAGCTTGTCTGCCAGCGGCACACGAAGCGCCCCCATCGTGGTGAAGGCTTATGGCAACGAGAAACCGATTATTCGGACTAGCAACATTACGGTGCTTGCCAATGCGAACTGGTGGGTTTTCGAGGGACTCACGTTTCAGACGTCCGAGCAAATACGGCTGGGGGAACGGACTAGGCTCTCGTGCCACAGCTGGGCAAACAATATCACGTTTAGGAGAAATACCTTTCAAAATAGCAGTGCTAACGCACTTGTCCTGAACTGCGCGCGCCAGATCAATATAGACAGCAACGTGTTCTTTAACATTCGCAGTCGTCAAATCTCTAAGGACGCATACGGCGTCAAGTCAACTGTTGCGGCACACAATATAGTAATCAGCAACAACCGATTCACCGATATTGGTGGTGATGGCATTCAGCTGGTAGGCGATGTAAGGAATGTTCAAATTATCGATAATGAGTTTGAAGTGGTGCATCCCTACCGCTATCGAACTGAAAACGGAAACGTGGATTCGTCGAATCCTAAACGCTTTGGCAGCGTGGGCGAGAATGCCATCGACCTTAAGGGCGGGCCTGGGCCTTTCACTATCGCAGGCAATGTCATCCATGGTTTTCGCCCCACTATCAAGGGGACGCAGGATGCATCAGGCGCGATGGGCGTGGGTATCACAATGAGCCACGCAAATGATCGATCGGTCTATATCTACAAGAACCATTTCTACGATAACGTCTATGACATTAAAATTAACGGGCATGAGACCAGAAGTGAAATTGCCTACAATATTTTCGAGAATTCGGTGGTCGCTGACCCCACGGTTTATGGGAAAAAGACGCAGACGCCCAGGGCATTACACCTGGAGAACACTGGCAACTCCCGGGTCTATAACAACATATTTCACAATGATGTAGCGGGTGACAAGATACTACTGTTCATCGACGGCGTGCGGAACGTGTTGTTGCAAAACAACGTATTTAGCAACGGTAGAATGGGAGGAAAAGGGGGGCAGTTCTCCAGTGACCACAATGCCTTCTCTGGCATCACCGATAAGATGGATGACAACTTCAACGGCGTGCGCGATGTCACAGGTAATCTGCGCATGAATTGGTCAACCTGGAAGCCGAGGAGTAATAGTCCGCTGATCGACGCTGGAATGCGCGTACAAAACAGCCTACAAACTGATTACTATGCGGTATCCGACTTTTTCGGGGCACCCATCAGGGGCTTAGGTCCAGATATTGGCGCCACAGAGTTTGGCGGCACCACCACAACAGCAGCTGAGCCGGAGCCCCCTCAAGCGGCGCTCGTCACCGGCCCAACCTTATCTGAACCGCCACCGCCTTCTGTTAACTCAGGCTCTAATCAGTCATTCGTATCGATTCTTGGGCTGTCTAAAGGTGATACGGTGTACGGCCAGGTCACGTTTTCAGTAGACGCACAGGACCCCAGTGGGATTGAGAGGGTAGGCATAAAAGTACAGGATCTGGAGGAAAAGGGCAGAAATAAACGGTTCTATATTGACGACAACTGGCCCTATGAATTCACCATAGATTTTTCCCCATACGAGGGTAAGGATGTAAAGTTGGTGGCATACGGTTTCAGTAAAGATGGGTCTAAAAGGAAGACACCCATAGTACTCAGTGTGAAGTAAAATGACCGCTATCGGCTTTCGAGGATCGTTGATAAAAAAAGATTGACTACCGGATCGACTAGGGGGCCTTGCCATCCTAGTCGACTTTGCTGGGCCGAGGCTCTCGTCACTGGTGAAGGGTCTATGGCCGGTCTAGGAGAGACAATACACCGACCAAACGCAATTGCTACTGCTTTACATGGCGTGTTTAGTGCGCGCCTGCGCTATCACTTTTATTTAGAATAATGCATCGGAAAGACCTCGATACCACAGCGCACCTATCAATTCACCGGAATTTCTGCAGCAATGTGCTGAGCGCAACTATTTTCCCTGTGCCCCAGCATGTATACTTCATATTACTAATGTTGGCCGTGATACATCATTCTGGCAACGCAAAAAACCCTCGTCAATTGAGTAAATAATCGGGATTACGGAACCGTGCCAATTCATAGCCGAGCAGGGGAACCCGCTGATTCAGGTGACGTGTGGCCCACATTTATCGTCATCGGCGCACCAAAGGCAGGCACTACCTCGGTCTACCACTATCTTGATCAGCACCCGGACATTTATATGAGCCCGGTAAAGGAACCACATTATTTCTCCCTTACCGAGGAGATGTTACGCAATAACACAAAATCGCACATGCACGGAGTCACGTACACTAAAGAAGAATACCAAAATCTCTTTAGCGAAGCTGCTGGACAACGCGCCCTGGGCGAGGCGTCAACTGGTTATCTGTTGAGTTCCACTGCAGCCGAAAGTATCAGTTTATCCATACCCGATGTGAAGATAATCGTTATGCTTCGAAATCCGGCTGACCGCGCTTTTTCGGGCTACCTCATGAAACTGCGCAACTCCAAGGAAACGTCATCATTAAAGGACGCCTTCGTACGAGGTAAGTCCTATGTGGAAGCCAGTTTCTACTATGAAAATCTACTCCGCTACTTTGACCGTTTCCCAATTGAACAAATAGGTATTTTCTTATTCGAGGAATTTAGCAAAGACCCCGTCGCAGTGATGCGCCGTATTTATGAATTTGTTGGTGTAGACGCGTTATTTCGTCCCGAGACAACTCAATATAACAGTGCTTGGATACCCAAGAATATGTTTTTAAATAGCCTAAGGACGTTCGTACTCCGGTCTAAACGAGTCCGATATCTGTTGAATAACACACCGGTCAAGCGCGCATTTCGAAAATTGACACGAGAAGACCCGCCAGATTTTTCAGCGTCGGCTCGAATTCAGTTGTTAGATATTTATCGTCGGGATATTGCCAATGTCGAAGGATTGACTGGATTAAATCTGTCACATTGGCTAGATTAGGTCGCTTCTCTTACACACTTCTTTTCCTTCAGCAAGCGCTGCATTCTGCCCAGTAGCCGAGACTGTACACTATGCGTCTATTGTGTAGACCGTCCTGACGACAAGATGCAAGAATTATTTCTGGCTCAAGGCTTGTAATCAAACTCGGCAAGTCGTGAGCCCGCGACAAAATTGACCCATCGATGCATCCAGGGGGCCAAATGGTCACGCCAACGATCTACACCCTGCCGATCAAAACCCTGTCCTTTCTCTGTTGAGAAACTAGATCCGTACTTCGCTGGCTGTAGCATTGCAGGATCAAAGTCGAATTCAAGAAATTTACACAAGTCACGGACTGTACTTTCTGAATCATCCAATAGTTTTTCATAACATACCAACTTGTATCTTCCCGAATATTTGCGTGAGTAACGCTTGTGCAGACGGACTGCATACAGCCAGGTAACCGTAATATACATCACAACTGCGAGACTTTTGATCGGACGAATTATGCGATCGAGAACGCCTCTCCCTGCTTGTACGTTTTTTCGCCACTCTGAAGCCAAAATCGCTCGGGGATCTCTAAAAGTATGGATCACATACGCATCAGGATACCAGGTCTTTATTTTTGGCACGTAATACAAGTTCCCTGGCATCTTTTCACCCATAGCAGCGTCCTGCGCTGCCTCTAGGCCATGACTCGCAATCAAAGGCGCACGAATAATTGCGTCATATATCTCTCTTTCAGTTCGTGCCGAGTTCTTTACTAGATCACTCATGATATTGCGAGGTATATCTAAAAACTCGCCGCCCAGCATGCTCCAGTAGGAACCACGAGGTGACTTAGAATACATATAGTCGATCAGCCGCTCGACATTTTGTTCTTGCATCAAATTTCCAAACTTTGATAGCTTGTTCCGAAGACCAGGACGAAACATATCACCGAAGAACCAAGACTCCGGCGCTAGCTGACATATCCTGCCCGGATGGGCGCACACAATACTCTTCATCATCTTGCTGCCTGTGCGAGGCAGTCCGACGATGAAAATGTACTTATTGCTCATTCTAATAGCACTTCCGCCGCGATGACAATCTTAGGACTCCTGTTATCTGCCGCTGAATTCCTTTAGTCATATTCACTTGAATCTGCGAATCCACACAAATTCTGACTGGCCTTTATGAATACTGGCCACAACATGATAATTGATAGCTCACCATGCTCCCTGATGTGATAACACCGCCGTGGAAGACATCCCATATACAACCGTAAGACAGTAGCTGTAGAATCTAAAGAAACTCAATATGAAAAATCCTTAGACATTTCTAAGTAAACGTCGACCTTAGGTTTCTTAGCATCGTACTAAATCCGCTCAATTCTGCGTAAATGAGGATTTTGTCATCAGTCGCTGGCATATTAATTCTAGCTATATCAAAGTCGCCGCGTCCCCTCTGCTTTATATTCATGAACGCTTTGTCGAAAATAGAAGCTTCACACCTGGAAATCACTCTATGGTCTACCTCGACAGGCCTACCAAATGGATAGCCATACCAATCAGAGTTATATAAATCTACATATCTTTCACAACGACGAAAGTCTTCATCCAACTCTTGATCAGACAGCCTCGATAGAATCTCATGCGTGTAAGAGTGGCAAGCAACTCGGCATCCCGCTTCTACCAGCAACGCGATTTCCTCCGGACACAAAGGTTCAAATCTCTGCAACCGATATCTATCTGTTATGTCCAAGGACTCGAAGCTATACTGCATCTCTAGCTCAGCCAAAAGCCGATCTTTTTCTGCATAGTTCTCAAGAAGCGATGCCCACACATCTTCAAATGCTTCCACTCTGTCCGTATCAGTAGCAATCTTTGTGATTTTTCCCTGAATATTGTAAGTCCCACTGGGAACACATGTGAACCACATCAACATCCTGTCAACCCAGAGCATGCCTTGATTTTCAAAGTAGCTAGCAGGAATAAAAAATGTAGCCGACACCTCCTGCGCCTGCAGAATCGGTAACGCAACATACAAATTATTCTTATGACCATCGTCGAAGGTAATTAAAGCTTCTCCCGCTTCTAGATCTGAACCAATGGGCAACTTAGCTTTGATAATAGAAAGCTGCCTCTCGAATACAGAAGCTTTTTGGGTTACAGATAAATGTGGATGGCTATCATACAACTCATCTTCTACTATATTGTGGTAGGTGATAACGATAGGTCGCTTCTTTATAACAAACAGTACATTAATGAAACCTAAATAGTAGGCCAATAAATACACTGTCTTCACAAGATATTTCTTCACTCTACAGTCCAACGCTCATCCTGAATATACTAATAGCCAATCGGATAAACAGCGTACGCACCATGGAAAAGGTTCTCGACGCTACCATGCCGGCTTAAATTACCGTATGAAAAATTGCATCCACACCATATAATGAGCACGATGATGACCACGAGATAGGTATAATACTGTCCTTTCTGGATACGCTGGAGGGGTGTCCTCAGTTACGTCTAAGGGGAGGCTCATCCAATTTCAAGCAGGGGTTACAGATAGGTTTCTCTATGCCCACGGCTCTCTACTCTGCTCCTTTCCCCGCACATCTGAATGACTCTAATAATACTACTCCCTGATCGGAGACCTTGGAAGGCCAAGATAGTATCAAACTGTGACCTGGGTCCAGAGCAGAAGCTCCGGTGACTGAATAATTGATCTATTTTAGGCTACAAACTGGCGAAACAAGTTACTTTCAATAGCGCATGCCTTTCATACAACTCTAGCTGACCGAATTTCACTGCAATAGCTGATACAGGTTATCGTTCTGCCAAACCATACTTTTCTATCAAGCCGCCTTGTTTTTCACCAGAAGACGGATGTACCGTCATGGGTCTATCCGACGCTTTGAAAAGCTGATCTATCAACCCACACGCAATTGCCGCGTAAATATACAGCCTCTTTTCGGTGCCATTCCCCTCGACCAGCATTCTTATTAGCTGGCCTGATATTATTAAAACAAAAAACTGCGCGTTGCGCGAAAAATCAGCCGATGGATATTTCAATCTGCCCATTGCATACGGCAGTAAAGTGATGATTGGATAAAGCCAGATTAAAACAAAAGGCAGGTAGCCGACAATTCCCAAGTTCTTGAGAATGTTCAGATGGGTGGTATGACTTCCAATTCGCAGATGCCCTGCTAGCGTCTCCCCTGACACAAATCTTGAACCATCGCGAATCAAGCCGAATTCATAGGTTTTTCCATAGCCGGTACCTATCACCGGGTTCTCGATGATCTCTTCGAACATCGGAAGAAAGTACTTATAGCGAGCGGGAGATGTTTGCTCGAGAGAGCCCAGCTTTGTTAGGCGCTTAAGATTGCCCGGCGGCGCCATTTCATGAATAACCTGAACAAATACAACCATCAATATCATCGTCGAAACCATGAACCCAGTAAGTAAAAATCTTCTGTTCAAGAACATCCAAATCGCTATACACACTAGTGTTGAAAGAAGACCTACACGACCACCCCCAAGAACAATGCATAATCCAAAGTAGCCAACTAGAGTTTTTCTAAACCTATAACCACGTCCAGAGTTGCTGAGTGTTAAAATAAATCCAAGCTGAGCGAACACCTCGAGAAAAGGCATTCTCGTGCTGCCGGCACTAACACCACTGCCCCCAAGCTTATTTACCGACCACGCATGCGTATCCAAGCCTGGCAAGCTCAAGCCTGTGAATAACATAAAGAGTCCAAGTAATGTCACGCCGAGGGCTATATAGAAAAGAATATCAAGGGCCTGAGCGATCGGTATTTTGCTTTTATGTAGCCAATACAACGCTGTCAAAAAAGTAAAAAGGCTGCAGAGAAATCGCCAATAGTGTTTTAGTCCACCGTCAGACCCTCCAACTAGACTACTCGCCATAACGGGATTACGAACATATGAAATCAAAACTACGAACATGAAAAGCGCGATAAACAAAAAATGCAGGTTGCCTTTCGTTGGCAGAAAGTTGCTGAGGTTTTTGGTAAGAACCGCATTTACAACGCTATAACCAAATATTAAAGGAATTAGGATATCCGCCAGCTGTAATTTAGCTACACCCAAAGCTTTACCTGAAAAAGGGATGAAAGCCAAAATCATCACGATTACGAGAGGCGCTATAGACCGCAATCCTCTAAATCTAACCCGCTCTTGCTCTTTAATCACAATTCAATTCTCACATATTTAGTCTATGCCAAAACATTTTAGGAGACGCTGCAGTGGGATTTCTGATCGCTGTCAAACACTAGTCCCCAAAATCCACCGACCACCGATACTCAAACGAGTCTCTCTTTGCACTTGGAATTTCAAGCACCAACTGAGACGCTTGTTCAAGAACACCATAACGAGGAGAATACGGGACCTGTCTTAGTTCAGCACTCTCCCAGCCCTGTAGGCGCAGACGGCGCTTCGAACCATATCTCCGAAAAGTCCAACGTCCTTCAAATTGCACTGCAGGGTGAAGATTAAGAAACCAGACAACATTCTCTCCTGACAGACCGCTTATTACGTCATGTACTAACAAACGTCCTATTTCTTTGCTGATTTCCAATTTCCGCATGATACAAATGATACGGTTATCTTTTTTTACTTTTATGCGACCTGCCACAGCGAGTGGTGAGGACTCAAACATTTCTCCTCGCGCGTGGTTGTCACTGTGAAAAGACCCTAATATGCGCATCTGCTCCGCATCTCCGACGAGAATCACATTGTGTGCAGCTCCGAGACGCATGGCGTCAGAAATTGATTTCTCATGGTAACTGTATGTACCACGATCCACGAACCAGGAAAGCCCATCAACACACACGTTAATGCTGAGTAGATCGCAATGTGCGTGCGGCGCATACCCTGGTATTCTCGGAAAATCCATCGGACCAGACCGGAAATAGACTGAATAACGGCCATTATCGTCATGAACTCTGGACATCCAGTGCCCGCTCTTGGTGAGACTAGAGCACGTTTGAGCCATATCATCCCACTCACTAGCGTCTACCCCATACTCTGTGGAAAAATCAGAGGTAGAACACAAAGCCTTAAACATACTGAGACAGACCTCTATTGAATCCGGGCTCGCCTCATAAGTTGGCACGAGGACATGGCCATTATCCTCATCACCCACAATCACTATTCTGTCTTTATCGTACCTGAACACAGTAAGCGATTTCAGATAGCAACTGATATAGACATCAAGACCTTCCGAGCCATCAACAATCAAACGAACTAATATGAGCGCCTCTAAAACGAAGCGGAGATAACTCGACGCCTGTTCAACGTGCATACCATCGGAATGAGTTTGTCTATTGAGCTCGTCTAGCAACGACTTAATTAGTCCGTGTTTGCGATAGCGTACACCAGCGGCTTTCAAAAAATCAGGAAACAGCTCGAAAAATACAATTAAGGCACTCAGCTCTACTATAGTATGGTTATTCTTAAGTTCCGTATCACTGCCCTGATCGTCAATATCCACAGAAAGATTTTCGCAAAGAAACCGCATTTGCTGATACATACTGACTAATATTTTATCCTCATCATCAGCTTCAATGCTTCCCTCCTCAAGAAACGCTAAGCTCAAACTCCACGATACCAATCGCAAACCAATTTCCATCGAGCTTATCCAATTTAAAGAGCAAAACACCGGATTCTTTTCGATCCAAGAAAGAATATGTTTAACAATACAGCGGGCATATTCCTTGTTGGATGTGATGCGACTTGCAATTGATAGCCCTAGTAGGTGCTGCTGACGATTTAGCTCCCAGGTAAATCGGAAATCACCATGCTTACCAGACGTATTCCTAAGCAGTCGACGATATCGAGTGTAGAAAATATTTGGCCATGTACCTTCACCAGTTATATCAACGTTCCAATCAAGACCTTCACCAAGCTCTATGGCTCTGTCATAGACGACTACCGATCCGCAAATAAGTGAATCAGAATATTTCATAAACTGGTTCCGGCGTTCACTATCGTTAGCTATTAGAGTCGAAACATCTTTAAGATATTCCGAAAATGTTGATGTATTCAGCCGCTTACGCGCTTTTAAAACTAAACCATGGGACAAATCCTTCGGCCCGAGATCAAGCGGAGTAACCTTCCTGTAATCAGCACTTTTGCAACGCAAATATGTTTGTAGCTGCTGGGTCATCCTAGTCGTCCGGCGCATTACTCCACGATATAGCCCCAAAGGTGTTAGCAAAGCCATCTCAATTACACCACGCTGCGAAAAACCGACTCGAGCTTCCTCGTAAGATACTTACGGTCAAACTCTTTAAGACCACTAATATCATTCAGCGACATTGAACCAGCCTGCCAATGCTTGAAGCACTTCAATATACATTGATAAATCGCCTCTTCATTGTCAGGCTCTACTACTTGCCCTAGTCCGTATTTCTGTACAAGATGGGCCGCAGCACTATGCTTGCTATCAAGCAACAGCATGCTATTCCGACTGCCCCAATATTCATAAAGTTTTCCCGGCACGAGCGATGGCATGTCATAATTGATTACCACGGGCAGGTGAGCCTTAACGAGAGTCTCTACGAAACGCTCACGTTGCATGTAATCGACTCGCCTGACGACACCACCTAGCTCAAGCCTTTCCACAAGCTGCGCTTGCGCAGATGGCATCCTGCCTAAAATTAGAAACTCTATCTGCGTTGCGGCATTCGGTATATCTGAAATTATTCGCCTTAAAGCCCGGAAGAGGTGTGACAAATCCCTACGATCAGAAAATATGCCCGCGTGAATCAACGTGAACTTATCAAATTTTTCCGGTGGATTTTCCCAGTATTCTTCATACTCGCTGACATCGCATCCATTCGGGATCATTTCAAATTTCTCTGCAAATTCAGGATACTTTTTCTTATACCGATCTAGACTATAGGGTGTCACAGTAATTATCTTTTCAGCATTTTTTATACATTTATACTCCATGCGAGATTCAATCAGGTCTCTATACCGCTGTAATCCTCGGTTCCTTAATGGGTGTATCCAATCGTCTTTAATGTCGATCACGAGAGGAAGACCCGTTTCTTTTTTTATAGCCACTGCGGATAGCAATACGGAATAGGGAGGTGCTGTGGCATAAATAATCGAGTACTTGTGCTGTGAGTGCTCCCTTCGTGCTGCCTGACGTAAATTACGCCTCCAAAGAACTTTGTCATCTGGAATCATTAAGTACTTCCTCAATGGCAAAAGTACAGCAAGCTTCATTTTTCGAAGCAACTTGGACGCTTTCCCATATTCACTGGCGATACCTTTAGGTTCTCCCGTATCTGTCCTTACTAGCTTAATGTCTTGAGGCACTTGGGCCACGCTGTCCTGTGATTCCTTCGTTACCCACAGCAAGTCAATATCTGATTTGACTGTTAGGACCGTCGGCTCCCAACCATTGCTTTCTCTATTTAGAAACGTAAGGAACTTAAGCAATCGAATTGACCCACCTACAGAGCCAAACGGAGGAAACGTATGCACCAGCACGAGAACCCTATTACCTATTTCCACTTAACAATCTCCTTTTGAGCAAACATCTACTAGCTTTTTTCTAGAACGAACCATTTTCTGAAACCTTACCTACATGATTTGCAGAAGCAACGCCTTAACCCCCCAAGTATTGATTTCAGAAAGGTTTTGCATTAAGCGGAATACCATCTGTTTGGTCATAGTAGTGGTGTAGATTAAACGTCTGCAAAACTAATTCTATTTCTTCTTGCTGTTGATTACTCAAAGACGTCTTCCATCGATTGACATAGTCCTCTTTTGGCTTATCAATGTTCTCTAATGCCAGCTCTCTCGATATTCTTCCGGCATGTTCAGATTTGCCAATACTCATTAGTATTTTTTTAATTTCAGTATATGGCTGGGTAATAAGATTCTCGTAATGAACAAATATGAAATTTTCTCTATCGGAATTTTTTAGCAACATAAGATTATCCAAGCTCCAGCTGACAGCTAGACGAAATGCCTTACTCCCTCCGATCCGGTAAAACTTCGCCTGCTCAGCCGTCAGTAGCGGCTCAATATCTGAATAGCTATGGCTATGGTCCGGCACAGGCCAATCTGACTTGATGCGAGATGCAATACACGCATTGGGGTTACGCATAAGGACAATGAATGGGCATTGATGCAACATGTCAGACAAATAGTCTAGGTAGTGGTTGCCGCGGACAATTTTTACGATTCGGCCATCATAAAATAGCCTGGAGCCTGTGTTTGTATATTTCGAACCTATGAACCCTTCAGAAAAGCTAGCCAGGATTGCCTGCTGGTAGATGGTGTTTTTCTCGATGGTAGTGCGGGATTCTCTCGGATTGAAGAAGCTCATTTCTCGAGACGAAGATGGATTTAGCGGTTCATGTATTGGCCGGGCTCTAAGAACATTTGAAAGTAATCTCCCTAAGAAGGTTGTACCGCTTCGCGTGTAGCCCGCCAAAACCGCCCATGGCAGAGGATGACTCCCGGTTTCTATGAAATACCCCCCCCAATTGAGCCGTCTAACTACTTTACGGTAGGTATTTATTGCTACTAAATGAGCGTTCATCTATCGTCATCCGACAATAAGTACTCAAATTCCGAACCACGGAGTTCGCGCTCTACTTCTTCATAGTTGCTAATCAAACTAGCAATAGTTTTGTTCGTAAGTTTGCTAAATGGCGAAGTGAGCTCGCCATTGCATTTTACATCTATGAAATCTAGAACACGCTTTTGCTCACGAATAGGGTCTTCAAGCAGTGATTCATAAGCCACACGAAGATACGGTTGGTTTTCGAATTTCGTCGCCCAAATTGCGTCTAGGTTTTTGAGCCTAGCCAATTTGTGTTGTAGCGATTTAACGGGGACTACCACTGGCTGCCTATCAAGGGCTTTAACGGAGCGATAAATGCCAGTGGACTCCGACGCCATTCTGGATATGATAACTCTCAGATAGTTATTTCGTGTGTTGTGTATTATCGACAATTTATGACTCCGCATATAGCTCAACGCAGAAGGGTATAGCCACGGAATATATCGGGCTTGACTATACATGTATTTGAAACCGATAGCCTGACCCTCATTGTGTGAATAGAAATTGTCCAAGAACTCTCTAACGAGGCCGCCGCGCGCGATACCATGCCTGATTTTTCTATTTGTAGTCTCCGAAGCATATTTACGAATGGCATGTTCACTACCAGATCTCGGGAAGAAGATTTCACCAGCACAGAGAATATCACTGTGACTATTCAGCGACGTTATCAACATTGTAGATCCCGTCCTCTGCGTCGAGACAACCACAAACCTAGACATAGCGAACGCTCCGATAAATCCCGCGGCCAAATGTAATCACCTGACTTATAAGCCGCCTTTAGGCAGCATCTCCTCTTGCTTTTAAAAACGGCTTGATCTCAGCAATAAAATCAAAGTAGGAACGTAGTGGTATCTCATTGTTCCAAACAACAACTACTAACACGATAGAAGAAGAGACAATGTATGCTACGCTTGCGCCGATTCCTGCGCCCAAGATACCGTACGCTGGTATCAGGAATACATCTAAAATAATCATGACTACTACTGCGCAGAAAATAGATAGGCTGTAGGTCCATGCTCGTCCCTGCATTATCAAATTGGGTGTGAGGGTCTTGGATATACTGATAGCTAATACTCCTGGAAGAAGAACGATAACCACTGGCCATGCATCCAAAAACTCTTCGCCAAATAAAACGAGAATGATCCACTTTGTGAGGAAAAAAATCGGCATCATGCACGCAGCCGTAAATGCAAATATTAGGCTGTTTAGTCTAGCTGTTAGGGTCGCTGATCGTCTGTCACCCTCCTTCGCAAGACGTGATAGCAAGACTTTATTCGCAACATTTGGAATTCTCCACAGGACTTCACCTAATGTGAGTGCAATGCTGTATATGCCTACCTCTCTCGGCGTCAGAAAGTAAGCCACCAAGAAAATATCAAAGCGATACTCGAGGTAAGTTAAGAGCTGGCCTAAATGCGTTTTTAAGCCAAACAGCGTCATTGGCTTAAGTAATGCTTTATCAACTTTAAAAAGTCGAAAGCCACTTCGATATACCATTACAATCGAAACGATTAACATCCCGGCGATACCAAGGAACGCGCACTTGACGGCATTTTCCAGAGTGACCGTTCCTAACAATACGACCGTCGAGAGTGAGATACACAATATGGCTGGTCTTGATAGCCGAACGAGGACTGATCGTGGGATGTCATAATCAGCATTTAGCATTGATCGCATATTGAGCGCAAATAGGTACATCGGGATCATGGACAGCGTAATGAAGATAAGCTTCCATGGTATTTCTTGATACATTCGATCATAAAACAGCGCAACGCCAATAGTAGCAATCAGCGCGGCAATTGGACCACTCACAATCGCAATAAGAATTGCGTTGCTCGTTAACTCATCGAAAGATGTTTTTTTCCTAAAATACGCCCCACTGAACTCTACTTTTAAAGCGAACATAGATATCGCCATCATTATAGTAGAATTTAGTAAGGTGAAATTTCCTTTGTTATCCGGTCCCAGCGCTCTGGCTAAAATGACGCTCGTGACCATCGTCAACCCGAGTACAACAAAGTTGCCGCCCAGGCTGATTCCGAAGAACTTTACGAATTTTCTCTGTGTTAATTTCCTTATCATCATTCATCCTGCTAACGGGCTATTGGCATATATCCATAAGGTAATACTCTGACACCGCAGCACACTTTTGCGACTCGTCACTGGATCTAGAGCGCACTGTTGGCGTATGTGGGCCTATCGCACTGCGCAGGTCGCCTGGTTTACGCTCCCGTCACTTGCACTGGCACGTGTTCTCAACTATGGATAGATAGAGGCAGCTTACTCCGATGAAAAACTGGTCTGTGATGCTAATTGATCAACCCATGATGCGATCGCAGTAACGTGGCAGGGGTGCACGATTAGCATGATACAGTGCAATAACCGCGCCTGAACTTCACCCGGCCAAGTCTGTGACCTAATACTCAGGAATTCTGTCACATTTCACCGTGCTGGCCGTCCCGCCTAGGTAGGGCCCAAAACAGCAGGCGCCTACCATGATAAATCCGGGCAACAGCAAACCACTGCGGATACCTCAGACAACTGCCCGAAACATTTCAGGCAAGCCTCCAACGGGGCGTAAAGCGTTAGACTTGGGTCTCACAACAACAGCGGGGCAACACAGCACCACCGGGCAACTGCTCGGTTACCGCGGCCTATCGTGCTGGACGTCGCTTTATAGAGACACGCTAAGGCTTTGTTTTTAAGTGCATATTTTAGACTGGGGCACTTGTTGTCGCTTTTTAGCGACCAATGGAATGCACGATCTGGCAGCATGTGCCAATTCGCGGGTCGAAATACCCATATCTCTTTGTTTTTCAACAGTTAAATATAGTTGGCACAGTTTGAGCTTGCGTTAAACATCACAAGGGCAGCAACCCGTAAGACTCTAGTCAGTATGCGGGATGAACTGCGGCCAAAGACCGTTTACTGAAAAACTAGATATATATTTAAAATATCATTAATGTGTAAAATCATTCGATAATTATATATCTGGACAGCACACCCAGGAAGCATTCACCTCAGGTGCGAGTTGATGACCGAGACTGACAAGGCAAAAATCGATGACGATAAGTAAATTGCTACCCGGATTGGCGCTGCTGCTGTCGTGTCATCTTGTTTTACCGTCGGCGGCATCCGCAGCCAACTACTACGTCCACGCGAGCAAGGGCTCAAATTCCAGCAGCGGTAAAGCACCTGACGCCGCCTTCCGCGATCTTAGCTATGCGATTAGGAGGCTGCGCGCCGGCGACACACTCTTTGTGCGTGCCGGTACCTACCGAGAAAAGATGTCCAGCTTGTCTGCCAGCGGCACACGAAGCGCCCCCATCGTGGTGAAGGCTTATGGCAACGAGAAACCGATTATTCGGACTAGCAACATTACGGTGCTTGCCAATGCGAACTGGTGGGTTTTCGAGGGACTCACGTTTCAGACGTCCGAGCAAATACGGCTGGGGGAACGGACTAGGCTCTCGTGCCACAGCTGGGCAAACAATATCACGTTTAGGAGAAATACCTTTCAAAATAGCAGTGCTAACGCACTTGTCCTGAACTGCGCGCGCCAGATCAATATAGACAGCAACGTGTTCTTTAACATTCGCAGTCGTCAAATCTCTAAGGACGCATACGGCGTCAAGTCAACTGTTGCGGCACACAATATAGTAATCAGCAACAACCGATTCACCGATATTGGTGGTGATGGCATTCAGCTGGTAGGCGATGTAAGGAATGTTCAAATTATCGATAATGAGTTTGAAGTGGTGCATCCCTACCGCTATCGAACTGAAAACGGAAACGTGGATTCGTCGAATCCTAAACGCTTTGGCAGCGTGGGCGAGAATGCCATCGACCTTAAGGGCGGGCCTGGGCCTTTCACTATCGCAGGCAATGTCATCCATGGTTTTCGCCCCACTATCAAGGGGACGCAGGATGCATCAGGCGCGATGGGCGTGGGTATCACAATGAGCCACGCAAATGATCGATCGGTCTATATCTACAAGAACCATTTCTACGATAACGTCTATGACATTAAAATTAACGGGCATGAGACCAGAAGTGAAATTGCCTACAATATTTTCGAGAATTCGGTGGTCGCTGACCCCACGGTTTATGGGAAAAAGACGCAGACGCCCAGGGCATTACACCTGGAGAACACTGGCAACTCCCGGGTCTATAACAACATATTTCACAATGATGTAGCGGGTGACAAGATACTACTGTTCATCGACGGCGTGCGGAACGTGTTGTTGCAAAACAACGTATTTAGCAACGGTAGAATGGGAGGAAAAGGGGGGCAGTTCTCCAGTGACCACAATGCCTTCTCTGGCATCACCGATAAGATGGATGACAACTTCAACGGCGTGCGCGATGTCACAGGTAATCTGCGCATGAATTGGTCAACCTGGAAGCCGAGGAGTAATAGTCCGCTGATCGACGCTGGAATGCGCGTACAAAACAGCCTACAAACTGATTACTATGCGGTATCCGACTTTTTCGGGGCACCCATCAGGGGCTTAGGTCCAGATATTGGCGCCACAGAGTTTGGCGGCAAACCGCTGCAGGGAGCGCCGCCTCCTGGCTGTCTCTAATGCCCACACTCTGAACCAACGCCGAATGGCCTCGACCCCCACACCGGGATGGAGCGCAACACGCAGCATCGCGCGCAGCGGCAAGATCACTGTTACTGACATACTGCGTAACCTCGACGCTTCAGCTCTTCGGGTATGGTTAATTGACCAAACAATACGCACCCAGCCTAGATCAAGCTTCACAGTAAGCATATAATGCTAGCGCGTACTCAATTTTGTAGCCAAAGCGGCCGGCCTGCCGTGGGCTCCGACACTGGGTTGCACTGTCCGCTTATCAAAACCGGGAGCCTACTACCCGCTGTCACCAGGCGTTTGCCCGCGCGCGGTAAGCATTTTCTAAAAAGCAGGTAGATCAAGGCGCCCAAAACCCAGGGAAGACAAGCACCCACACTACCGTATTCATCATTATTTACTCTCAGTATGTGATGCGGGCCACTCATTCTGCCATTCATCACTGATCTCGGCCTGCATCATCATGCTATTATCTGTTCCTGCACGGACCACCGTTTGCGTCGAGCCTATGCACGTGATCCAGCAGAGGATGCGCATGCAGGGTCGCGATTGACATCATGGCTGTCATTGTGTTCTGACTTGCCAAGGCCGCAGCCTGGGCCTGTCCAATGTGGTTCCAATACTCCTTGTTAGCAGACAGGAATACCTGGACTCAGGAGCTGAACTGACGTGAATATCAGTATATTTGGTATGGGATACGTAGGCGTTGTATCCGCTACCTGTCTCGCCAGTGATGGCCACCGTGTCATCGGCGTAGATCCGAATAGGGCAAAGATCACCCTGATCAATGCTGGTGAAGCACCTATCGTTGAGCAGGGTCTTGGACCCCTGCTGTCCGCAGGTGTGGACTCTGGCCTAATTTCAGCTCGCTCTGATGCAGCATCTGCAGTCCTGGAGACTGACATCTCTTTCATTTGTGTAGGTACCCCCAGCCAGAGTAACGGCAGCCTAGATCTTCGATATGTTAAGAATGTCTGCCAGGAAATCGGCGACGCAGTTGGTCAAAAAGATAGCTTTCACGTCGTCGTCGTCCGCAGCACTATGCTCCCTGGCAGTATGCTAGATACCGTGATTCCCACGTTGGAAAAAAGTTCGGGTAAGATGGCGGGGGAAGGTTTCGGAATTTGCATCAATCCGGAATTCCTCCGGGAAGGAACCGCGATTAATGACTACAAGAACCCGCCCAAGACCGTTATTGGCGAAGTAGACGCTCGCAGTGGCGACATTTTGGAGGAATTGTACGGCACCCTCGCTGCCCCCCTAGTTCGTACCGATATATCTACCGCGGAGATGGTGAAATACACCGATAATGTCTGGCATGCTCTAAAGGTTAGTTTTGCCAATGATATCGGCAACCTTTGCAAGCTAATCGACATTGACGGGCATGAGGTTATGGATATTTTTTGTCAGGACCACAAGCTCAACTTGTCTACGGCTTACCTAAAACCCGGCTTCGCGTTTGGTGGTTCCTGTTTGCCGAAGGACGTCAGGGCGCTAAGTCACAAAGCAAAATCTCTCGATCTCGACATGCCGATCATAGACAACATTCTCGAAGCCAACGAGAGACAGGTTGAACGCGGCCTCTCCATGATCTTAGCAAAAGCCAACAAGAGGGTGTCCGTGCTTGGATTTAGTTTCAAGGCAGGCACTGACGATCTTCGCGAGAGTCCGCTAGTCGAAGTAATCGAGCGCTTAATAGGCAAAGGTTATGATCTGCGCCTCTATGACAAAAATGTTTCGATGGCAAGCCTAGTTGGCGCCAACAAGGACTATATTCTCAATGTCATTCCACACATCTCCCAACTTATGGTAGAGACCTTGGACGAGGCACTCGCTCATGGCGAAACTATTGTTATCGGTAACGGTGCCGAAGAGTTTGAGACCATACCTTCCAGGACGAAAGATAATCAGGTCATCGTAGACCTTGTAAGGATCGGCGATTATCGCAGTATCGAGGGACGATACGATGGAATCTGCTGGTAGACCCAAGCGAATTCTCTTCATTGTAGAAAATCTGCCTTCACCCTTTGACCGCAGAGTGTGGCAAGAAGCTACCACGCTGCAAAAAAACGGGTATGAAGTATCCATCATTTGCCCCACAGGAAAAGGGTATTCTAAGAAGTACGAAGTCATAGATGGCATACATATCTATCGACACAATCTAATGGTTGAGGCCGAGGGCCCTTTGGGCTATCTCCTCGAATATAGCTCTGCACTGTTTTGGGAGGTCTACCTCTCCTTAAAAGTTCTGTTTACCAGAGGTTTTGACGCCATTCATGCGTGTAATCCACCAGACCTGATTTTCTTAGTTGCGGCGATATACAGACCTTTCGGAAAAAAATTTCTATTTGATCACCATGATATCAATCCGGAGCTGTACGAGGCAAAATTTGGTCGAAGAGACATTTTTTGGAAACTTATGCTCTGGTGCGAAAGGCTGACGTTCAAAGCCGCGCATGTCTCTATTGCCACTAACGAATCCTATAAACGCATCGCTATCGATCGTGGGGGCATGTATCCCGAGAACGTATATGTGGTGCGTAGTGGACCGACATTAGATCGTCTCAAAATAGTTGCACCGAAACCTGAGCTTAAATGCAAACGCAAGTATCTTGTGGGCTATGTCGGTGTGATGGGTAAACAAGAGGGCATCGACTACCTTTTGCGGTCCGTTAGACATATCGTCTTCGAGATGAAGAGACAAGATATCCATTTCACTCTCGTAGGTGGAGGCACTGAGCTGAAGCAGCTAAAGGCTTATGCCTATGACCTGTGCGTGTCGGACTATGTCACATTCACAGGCCGAATTCCTGACCAAGACCTGTTGAACGTCCTCTGTACAGCCGATGTCTGTGTCAACCCAGATGTCGGTAACGAGATGAATGATAAATCTACAATGAACAAAATTATGGAATATATGGCGTTGGCGAAACCCATCGTGCAGTTTGACTTGTCTGAGGGACGATTTTCGGCTGGGAAAGCGTCTCTATACGCAAAATGGAACGATGAAATCGATATGGCAGACAAGATAGTCTCACTGCTTGAAGATCCTGAAAAGAGAGAGAGAATGGGAATATACGGTAGAAAGAGGGTTACAGAGGAGCTCGAGTGGAAATATGAGGAGCCCAAACTCCTGGCTGCCTATGATGCGCTGTTTTCTAATTAGTTGACTTTCAGTGGTGGGAATGAACATTTTGCACGTATGCTGGGATCTAGGTCAAGGGGGCTGTCAACGCTATCTTGTGGACTTACTAAAGGCGCAAAGTCAGCAAGGTATTCAGTGTGAAGTGCTTATACTAACCAGTGAAGGCTCACTCTCACTGGACGCGGCGTCACTTGTGAAAAAAATACACTATCTGCATATGCGGGGAGGCTTTGACGTGATGTCACTCGGGCCATTGAAACGATTTCTGAGTGCCTGCACTGCCGAATTGATACACTCGCACACTGATAATGTCCTGTTTAATTTAGCGCTGGTGAGCGACGCGAGGCCCGTAGTTTATACTGAACATGGAGGTAGGCTTTTAAAGGGAAGATTGGGTAGTAAATTATTTTACCGAATATTTTACCGACGCGTGTCGCGACTGTTTGCAATCTCCTTTTTTATAGCGAACGTTATGCGAAAATATAACGCCCGTGTGACTAATCGGATTAAGGTAATCCATAATGGCGTTGACCTCGATGAACTTGCGGATTACAAAAATTCTACAGCCTCTGGTCCAGACATTGATTTACCCCCTAAGCCCAGGGTAGGATTTGTCGGTCGACTAGTACCAGAGAAGGGCATAGATATCTTCATCGATACGGCGCGCCTTGTCCTTAAAGTCATGCCGGAGGTTAATTTTGTAATCATAGGAGACGGACCGGAACTCGCCCCGATGCAAGAGTTGGTCTCTCGCGAAAATATTGGCCACCGCATACATTTCCTCGGCTATCGCAAAGATGCTAGAACCATCATAAGGACTTTCGACATACTGTACTCCACATCCCGCATCGACGCTTTTGGCTTAGTTCCGGCGGAGGCAATGGCGTGTGGCGTGCCCTGCGTGGCTTTGGAGAATGACTCAGCGGTCTCCGAGATTATTCGGGACGGCACTGATGGGATAGTACTAAAAGGCACCAATATGGCTGCCGCGACCAAGGCAATAACTGATCTGCTTGGCAACAGACCTCTGCGAAACAAATTTTCAACGAATGCAATAGCTCGCATCGAGACTGATTTTTCGATGGAAAAAAACGCACAATTGGTGCTTGGTCAATATCAAGCGCTGACTGAGACTGCAGGCAAGTAAAGATGCTTATGAAGTCAAGTTGACAGCTATGTTAACCGAGCAGGGATTTGAGAATGAAAACTGCCTACTTTTCATTATTGGAATGCCCCGATCTGGAACAAAATTACTAAGGCAGCTATTAAACCAGCACTCAAGAATCCGTATTCCGAATATTGAAACGGAATTTTACCCGTTCCTGGTGCGCTATATTGACAAGCATGGTCCCTGCGATGGACTGTCTGATTTCCTTCAGATGGCAAAAGCCCTACAAACTATGCCTTTCTTTATCTATATGCGAGAAGAATGTAATGCTATCGATACTGTAAGTTGGTATAAAGCGTGCCGAGACTACAGCGCTGCAGGAATTTTCTACGGCCTGCTACTGTCAGCCACTAAATCGTATGGAAGTAATGGGCTTTTTATCGGTGATAAATCGCCTTCATACATCAACCAACTGGCACAACTTAATCAATCGTTTCCAAAAGCCAGATTCATTCATATCGTTAGAGATGCCCGTGATTACAGTCTATCTATCAATCACGCTTGGGGAAAAAATAAAATCCGTGCTGCGTCACGATGGTCTGACTCGATTGGGTCACTTATTCGATACCGAAAACACATAAGGCTCCACGAATTACGCTACGAGGACCTTATCGAAAATCCACAATGCGAACTCAAAGCGATATGTACATTTTTGGGTCTACCGTTCGAAAATGGGATGACTAACCCTGATCGTATCGTAGAAAACCTGGGTGACACACGAGATTCCATCAATGTGATACCTGCGAATTCACATAAGTACAAGCGTCTAATGACAAAACGATGTCAGCATAAAATTGAAAAAATTACTTGTGAAGAAATGCGTACTTATGACTATGAAATCGAATGGTCAGGTGAAGCAAAAAAGCCCAATCCGCTTACTAATATGTTTTTGCAGCTAATAGATGGCTTTAATTTGGTGAGGCATGAAAAGAACCAGCGAGGTATCTTTGGCAGTATCGCCTTCTATTGGAACTATTTCCGCGCCACCCGTGCGCTTTAGCACTTTGGCTTGGATAGAGCAGATATGTACGTTCTAATGATCGGACCAGGATTAACAGTCAGAGGCGGCATATCTTCTGTAGAGCGACTGATCGTCGAGTGCAGTTCACAAGCCGATTTTTCTATTGCTCATTTGAGCAGCTATGAAGATGGCGGCTTTCTAAAAAAATTATTTGCCTTCGGCAAATCCATTATTGCTGTTCCAGGCATCTTCATTACCACTGATATAGCGTTAGTGCACATACACTTTTCGCATTATGGAAGTACTTTACGGAAAATACTGCTACTTCATTATCTGCGCCTTTTCCGTCGACCTATCGTTATGCATTCCCACGGTTCTGATTTTCATATTTTTTTCAAAGGCTTGCCTGGTATCGCTCGGCGGTTTCTTCAGTATTCGTTATCGCGTACAACGCGCATCATTGTTTTATCACAGAGTTGGAAGGATTTTTATGTAAATGACCTTCAACTCGACCCATCGAATATTTTTGTACTTCAGAATCCTGTGGAGACTTCTGACCCATCTTCAGAAATAGATAAAGGCTACACTCAATATTTATTTCTTGGTCGCCTGGAGAGGCGCAAAGGCATTTACGACATCGTAGAAGCATTTGCCAAGCTAGATGAAACCGCCGACCTGAAAGACATGCGATTCATCGCGGCAGGTGACGGCGATTTGGGAAAGGTGAAAGCTCTAATTGCAGACAAAGGACTGGAGCCCGTCATAGCAGTGGAAGGATGGGTTGATAGAGAAAGGGTTGCTGATTTACTGCAGGCGTCAGACGTTTTACTGCTCCCTTCTTACAATGAGGGATTACCTATGGCTTTGCTTGAAGCGATGGGATCAGGCTTAACGGTAATCACATCCCCTGTGGGAGGCATTCCAGAGGTTATTAAAGACGGTGTAAACGGCATACTTGTGCCGCCCGGTGACATTAACGCATTAATCCAAGCCATATGGAGTAGTCGGGACGCTAATCTTCGAAGCGAGCTCGGCAACAACGCGAAAGACACAGTGCAGTCGAATTCATTGGAAGTGTATTGTAAAAAGCTTTTTAAGCTCTATGAATCCATCTGTCACTATTCGCTAAAGTAAGACGTTTCTAGTTGGAATAACGCATTTTGTTATTTATTCAGGAATACATGCTAATGCCTCTCTTTGAAATATCGCTAGTCTAAAGGTCACTATTTAAATGTGTGGTATTTTTGGCGTACTGAACGGATCGAATGACACCTTTATCTCGCAAGCAGATGTAGAGGAAGCTATCGGTTTGCTGTCCCACCGAGGACCAGACGATGGAGGCATAGAAGAACTATTTAGTGGAAAAGGCCACAAAGGTTTCCTGGGGCACCGGCGGCTATCCATCATTGACCTGGAAGGGGGAAAACAGCCCATGGTCGATGCGCATGCCGGACACGTTTTGACTTACAACGGCGAAATTTACAATTACAAGAGCTTACGGAAGCAGCTTCAGAGTGAAGGATACATATTCAAGGAACGCTCTGATACTGAGGTAATCCTGAAAGCTTACCAACGATGGGGAAGGCAGTGTGTTGAGCACCTACGCGGTATGTTTGCTTTTGCAATATGGGATAGCGCCAAGGGTGAATTGTTTCTCGCCCGAGATCATTTTGGGAAAAAGCCGCTTTTCTATGTGCAACAGGGTCATTCTCTCTATTTTTCCTCCGAGATAAAGGCTCTTCTTTCGCTACCGACGCTGTCGTTTTCAATGGATTACGACAATATTAAAAATTACCTCATTTACCGCTACATACCCGGACCCGATACACTTATTCGAGAAATAAAGAAACTACCTCCCGGCGCAACACTTGTGTGGAAAGACGGTCGGTTTGACCTCACACCCTACTTCGTTCCGGCAGAAGCAACTGCAATACAGTCTAATATAAGTGAGCGTGATGCAGTCAACGACTTCTGGCTAAAACTTGATGAGGCTGTTGAACTTAGGATGCAGGCAGATGTTCCCTTCGGCGCTTTTCTGTCAGGTGGTATAGATTCATCGGCTATAGTGGCGCTAATGAGTCGACACAATCACCAGCGGGTAAGAACATTTTCTGTAGGTTTCAAAGAGGCGGAATATAGTGAACTGTCTTATGCGAAAGTAATAGCTGATTTTTTTTCCACTGAACACAATGAACTTTTGGTGTCACATAAAGACCTGATCGAACTACTACCCAAGCTTATCCGCTACCGCGATGCTCCTGTGTCAGAGCCTTCGGATATCGCTATTTATATGCTGTCGATGGAAGCGAGCCGTACAGTAAAAATGGTACTGACCGGAGAAGGTAGCGATGAAATACTAGCCGGATATCCTAAGCATGCGTATGAGCGTTACGGGCAGCTTTACCGAAAACTACCTGGCCTTCTGCGTCGAGACGTCATTGAACCGCTTGTCTACAAACTGCCCTACAGGTTCCGTCGAGCGAAGACGGCAATTCGAAATTTCGGCATAGACCGCTACGATGAGAGAATGCCTGGCTGGTTCGGTGCAGTGGACAAATCTCAGGCGTCAAAACTGTTACGACTGAATGGTCAGAATGATTTGCCTCATATTGCGCCGTCCAGAGCTGGCGGCTCGTTGCGAGATATTCTCCTCTTTGATCAGAAAAGCTGGTTACCCGACAATCTGCTGGAAAGGGGTGATCGAGTAACAATGGCTGCATCTATAGAAGCTCGCATGCCCTTCATGGACATTCAACTTGCCGCTTTTGCAGCTACCTTACCCGATAAATATCGTGTCCGTAACCTCAGTACCAAGTGGGTACTAAGACAGGCGATGCAAGGCATCCTACCTCAAAATATATTAGACAGACCAAAGGTCGGATTTAGAATACCAGTCAACGAGTGGTTTAGAACAAGCATGAAAGCACAACTTATGGACAACCTTCTTAGCGCAGATTCCCTATCAAACCAGTTTTATGATTCCAATATCCTCAATAAACTGGTTAATGAACACGTGCGAGGACGACAGAATCACGAAAAGTTACTATGGACGTTGCTTAATCTCGAAATTTGGATGCGAGAATATCGCAGTAGGATAGCTTTTTGAATGAATGCAAGATGGATCATCAATCGATTAAAAGCGATGACTATCGCGGAGGTCTTGCATCGTGGTTCCCGTCTATTTACTTTGTACGCGGAAAAGTGGGCTGTCATGATGGGCTGGGAACCAAACGCACGGCATAGCGAGCCCGGACATTCAGACGCTTTATTCCCCTGTTCCATCGACGAGACTATGATAAGCTCAGATTTGGAATCTTTGTCTGAGTCATTACGATCTGGACACGTTGACCTATTCGACTATCAGCATTTGCAGACGGGCAACCCTGTCCAGTGGCATGTTGACCCCCTCACATTGACGCAGATCGATAGTAAGGCTTTCGGTAAAACGCTGAACTATCGTGATTCTAGGCAAGTTGGCGATGTAAAGGTGATCTGGGAGCTGGGCAGACACCAGTTCCTGGTGCCTATAGCAATTGAGTTCCTAGTGGAAAAGGATGATGAACACCTTGACGTGATTGCAAATGTGCTGTCATCTTGGCTTGATCAAAATCCATATGGAAAGGGAATACACTGGTGCAGCTCACTTGAGGTGGCCCTTAGAGGCATAAGTTGGGCTGTGACCCACCAGATTTTGCGGGCTGCTGGCTTAGAGCATGGACTCTTTTCGCTCAAGCTGGACAACATAACCCTGAAAAAAAGCCTGTATCAACACGCGTGGTTTACACGGCATTACCTTTCCCAGTTTAGTTCAGCAAACAATCATTTGATTGGCGAACTGACGGGACTTCTGGTACTTACCACGGTATTCCCTTTCGGGAATGAAACTAACAAATGGCGTGTGTTTGCTTGGCAGAAAATACAGCGCCAAGCACTGGACCAGGTTTGGCCCGATGGGGTGAACAAAGAGCAAGCTATTTATTATCACAGCTGGGTGCTAGAGTATTTTATTATCGCATATACTACCGCCACCCGTTCGGGCATCAGCGTTCCCAGAAGCTTTGTTGATGTAATCTACGCCATGGCAGATTTTCTTGCCACGTTGTGCCCTTCCTTCGATGGGCGCGACTTGCCTCAGGTAGGTGACGCAGACGACGGTGTTGCATTGCGCTTCAGTGAAGCAAAAAAAACTAACTACTATACAGACCTGATTGCATCGGCCGCGCACATTGCAGGTCTAACTGCCTGCCCTAGCCAGTCTACTAAAGCATTGTGGTACGCCAGTTTGGGCGCAGTACGATCAGAGCACAAGGCCGCCTCACTATTCGCTCGCCAGTATCCAAAGATTTTCACAGAGGGCGGCTACGCCGTTCTGGGATCGGAAAACCTTCATTTACTATTCGACGCGGGGCCTATTGGATATCCCTCGATAGCAGCACATGGGCATGCAGATGCATTGAGTTTTTGTCTAGCGATTGACAAGGAATGGTGGTTAGTGGACCCGGGGACGTACGCCTATCATGCGGAAGAACAGTGGAGAAACTACTTTCGCGGCACTGCGGCTCACAATACCGTATTAATCAATAATGAGAACCAGTCACAAATCGGCGGGGCATTTCTATGGCTTGACAGGGCAGAGGTTGATTTCGAAGGGCTGGTGGAGACAGCGGATCCGTGTGAACAAAGTTGTAGTGGGTCTGTCAGAAAATATTTTCGTTCACCGGATGTAGCTGTGACCCGGACCGTTCGTATTAATCCAAAAGCGTCGACGATCTTTCTGGCGGATCAGATTACCTGTTCCTGTCCCACGGACGTGTCGCTCTGTTTCCACTTCGCGCCCCACATCAATGTAGAAGTCTACGACGAGAACCGCTGCAAGGCGAGTATAGCAGGGGGCTCCAAAGCCATGCACCTGACGTTCTCCAGCACGTGCTCTCTGGCTACATACTGCGGCAGTGAGAATCCCATCTGGGGATGGTACTCGGGCTCACTTGGCAAGAAAGAGCCCTGTATCACGTTGGTTGCCAGTACTCGGCTATACGACAGCACTAAACTGAACACAAAGATTGATATTCTGGCAATATGAAACAGGCGGATCGCGAGACGCTCAAACAGTTTGTTCTTAACGCGCGATGCAGTAAGTCACGCTCACCGGCCCGGCGCTATCCAAGGCGGGCCTTAGCGAAAAGGGAGCATAGAGCGCTCAGGCTGTGGCGTTTTCGGCTACCTGCTGCTTGCGGTCTCTGCGTCGAGAGACTATTGTCAAACCCATCAATGCCGAACCAAAGAGCCAGGCAGCCGCTGGGATAGGCACCGCAAACTTGTCGGAAAAGGCATTGTCCACGCCATCTCTAATGTCATGGTCGCTGCGCATTGTGAGTCTGCGTACATCCGGGAGCCCACTCGCGGTCCTCGTCAAACCCAGCACAATGCTGAGGTCACCCTCAGTAGCGGCTAGTCTCTCTTTTACATTGTCAGGGGCAACTTGGAACGTCCGGTGTTCGGTGCCCTCGGGTCGCCCGCCGACATCCAACAACGATGCCACCGGCCCCGGTTCCCTGTCGAAGCCAGGGACCGTCATGCTATACCAGGCCCCATTGTTTGCCACGCTAACCTGTGCGGCCGAGGCGTGAGTACCGATCAACATAAACAGCACAATGGGTAACAGCTTTTCGTATCGTCCTTTCATTTCCCGCTCCTTGTGGTACCACCGCTGCACCTCTACCCTACAGTAGCTCTGTGAAAACCCTGTGAAAGTAGTTGTATTCCTTACACATTAATGTGGTGACGGCCTTTGTAAAATAGTTAACACTGCGCCAGTTGTTATACTTATATAGAATAATATCATTTTTTTATATCACTATTAGAGATAAGTGGGTGTTTTTTGTGACACGGTTGGCAACTTCTAAAAAGAAAGTTGGGGTATTGACGGCTGCGTCACAATTGCGCTGATCGATGCTCTAAGGCCAGCCGCGGCGGGCTTATCAGCCTTTTCACGTGTTAGGCTCAGTCAGGGGTCTCCCCTGACGCGAGCGTGCCTTCAAGCTGTTGCAGGCAAGCAGCGCAGGGCGCACCCCTATATGGGTCACAAGGTCCATCGACCGCAGGTTTCCTCGGTCGAGCAACCAACGCCTACAGTAGCAGGCACAGAACCGGTGTCCGCGCATCAGAGCGACGCACAGAATCAGAGCCATTAGATGGCAGCGCATGCTGGGTATTTGTCGGGCGGGAGGGTCGTCCCATCCGAACCAAGATCGAGAGCGGGCCTGAAGGCAAGCCGCTAGGGTTGCAACTTTTTCAGCGCCGCGCGCAGAGACCTGGGAATCGCAACGGACGCATGCCCATCCCGCTCCACAAACACGTGCACAAAGTGACCGTGCGCCGCGGCCCGCACTTGCCCTTTGAGAAATATAGCGACGCCATATTGCACAGAACTGTTGCCAAGCCTGTCGACACGTAGGCCAGCCTCGATGGGCTCCGGGTAAGTGACCGACGCGTGATAATCACAGTGGGAGCTTACCACGAAGCCGACCACGCAGCCGTTTTTAATATCCAGGCCACCTTGCTCGATAAGATACTGATTGACCGCGGTGTCGAAGTAGGAGTAGTAGGCGACATTGTTCACGTGACCGTACACATCGTTGTCGGACCAACGCGTAGTAATCGGGTAGAAGGCCTTGTAATCCGTCCTTGCGGGCGGCGACATCTTACTCATGACAGCGCCTGGTAGGACGCGCGATAAATGCCCAGCGCATCCTCATAACTGACTTCGCGCGGGTTGTTTACCAGTAGACGCTGTTGCAGCAGCGCATCCTCCGCCAACATTTCTAGATCGCTCTCCCTAACGCCTGCTTGCGCTAAAGTCGCCGGCAACGCCACATCATCGATCAATTGTCGTAAAGCAGCAACCAAAGCGGCGGTCTTGGCCTCCGCAGAGCCCGCCACCGGGGCGCCCACCACCAGCTCAGCGAGCTCGGCATACAAGCCGCTTGCCGCAGTAGCATTAAACTCGAGGACAGACGGCAGCACCAAAGAATTACTCAGACCGTGAGGAATATGGTAATGCCCTCCAAGTGGATAGGCCAACGCATGCACCGCCGCCACCGGGGCATTTGCAAACGCCTGTCCCGCCAGGCAAGCACCCAGCAGCATATTCTCACGCGCATTTTCGTCCCCGCCTGTCCGCACTGCACGGCGCAAGCTGCCCGCCAGCAGGGTCAGGGCATGAATCGCCAGCTGGTCTGACAGCGGGTTCTTCTTGTGCCTCGAGGTATAGGCCTCAATCGCATGCACCATAGCATCGACACCGGTCATGGCTGTCACGGGCGCAGGCAGCCCAAGGGTTAGAGCAGGATCCAGTACCGCCACATCGGGCAACAGGACCGGCGATGACACGCCGGCCTTGGTCGTCTTCCCGGTCGTGATCACGGCGACGGGAGTCATCTCCGATCCAGTCCCCGCTGTCGTGGGCACCAACACTAACGGTAAGCGGCCTCCGGTCACCTGTCCGACGCCGTATAACTCAGAGAGTACCTGATCACCCGCCAACAGGACTGCCACCACCTTGGCAACATCCATAGAACTACCGCCACCCACTGCGACAACACCATCGACGTCGTGTTCGGTTGCGCTGCGGACGGCGGCTAGCACGGTCTCTTCCGGTGGGTCCTCGCGCACCTGGTCGTAGAGTACGGGCGATACTCCCGCAGCACTGAGCGCGGCCATCACCGGTTGCACCAAGCCTATAGAGACCAGCCCCGGGTCAGTAACAAACAGTGGGCGGGTGACCTCAAGGCTATACAATTCGTCCGCCAGTCGATCGCTGGCGCGGTGAGCATTAACAATGCGCCTCACCGTGTTGAACTCGAAAGCAGCCATGGGGCGGCACCTACATTGTGATAATTACCTTGCCTCGAGCACGACGCTCGATCATGCAGTTAAACGCATCTTCATACTGTTGAATAGGAAAACAGTCAGTAACTACTGGGCTGATCTTGCCGCCCTCGAACCACACGCTCAATTCTGCGATGTTCTGCATGTTGACCTCCGGTTCTTCTCCGGAAAAGCGGCCCCAGAAAACACCAACGAGAGCCGCGCCCTTGAGCAGCGCCAGGTTGAGAGGAATGCTGGGAATCGGGCCACTGGCAAAACCGATCACCAGATAGCGGCCATTCCAGGCCAGGTTGCGTATCGCAGGCTCTGCGTAATCACCTCCCACAGGATCATAAATCACATCAAAGCCTTTGCCGCCAGAAACTTCTTTCAACTTTGCCTTGAGGTCGATATTGCTGTAGTTGATCACGTCGTCCGCGCCGATTTGTTTACATATATCCAGCTTTTCATCCGTGCTTGCACAGGCCGTAACATGCGCCCCCATGACCTTACCAAGCTCCACCGCGGAAGTCCCAACGCCACCAGCCGCGCCGAGCACAAGCAACCGCTCACCCTCGCGTAAATGCGCTCGCTGCTTAAAGGCATGGTAGGTGGTGAAGTAAGTGATACTGATGCCTGCTGCCTGCTCGAAGCTAAGAGCTTTCGGTTTGGGAAACGCAGCAAACTCATTGACGCTGACCTTTTCGCAGAACGCACCAGACGCACCCATGGAAATAGCTTCGTCGCCCACGTTGAATCGGCTCACCTTCTCGCCTACCGCAGTCACAACACCGGCGCACTCACCACCGGGCACAAAGGGAAGTTCGGGCTGGTACTGGTACTTCCCCTGAATCGTCAGCACATCGGGGAAGTTAAGCCCGGCCGCCTTAACCTCAATCAGTACATCGTGGTCACCGATCTCGGGCTCTGGCCAATCTGTAACCAATGCCAGTTTATCCGCCATGCCGAGCTCTCTACACACCACCGCTTTCATTGCTGATCCTCAGGATTCAAATACCAAGACAAGAACGGCGCCAAAAGGCGCCGTTCTCAGGAGCACGTTATCAGGCGACCTCAAAAAGTCCGGCGGCCCCCATGCCACCACCCACACACATGGTAATAACGACGTATTTGACCCCACGTCGTTTACCCTCGATAAGCGCGTGACCCACCATACGCGAACCGCTCATACCATAGGGATGACCAATGGAGATAGCACCGCCATTAACATTGAGCTTGTCATTGTCTATGCCTAGCTGGTCACGGCAGTAGATTACCTGTACCGCAAACGCTTCATTCAGCTCCCACAAGCCGATGTCGTCCATGGTAAGTCCGTGTTGCTTCAGCAGTTTGGGCACCGCAAATACCGGCCCGATGCCCATTTCATCAGGTGCACAGCCGGCCACGGCAATACCACGATAGATGCCCAGCGGTTCCAGTCCCTCTTTCTCTGCGAGCTTGGCGTCCATCAACACCTGTGCGGAGGAGCCATCAGACAACTGTGACGCATTACCCGCGGTTATGGTGCCACCTTCCTGCACCGTTTTAAGCCCGGCGAGCCCCTCCGCCGTGGTGGCTCGAATACCTTCATCGGCAGAGACGGTCGCTTCCGCTTCGGACGCTTCACCGGTCTCTTTGTCCCATACCGTGCGCAGACAGGTTACCGGCACCAGCTCGTCGGCGTAGTGGCCCGCCTCATAGGCCGCCGCGGTGCGCTGTTGTGACTGCAGGCCGTATGAGTCCATCTGTTCACGGGTGATGCCATAGCGTTCGGCAACCACTTCCGCGGTCTGCAGCATCGGCATGAAAATATTCGGCTCGATGGCAATCAATTCCTCATCAACCATGCGATGAATGTTCATGTGCTCATTCTGGACCAGCGAGATAGACTCCAGTCCACCCCCGACAACGACGCTCATGCCGTCTTCGATGATCTGTTTTGCCGCCGTAGCGACCGCCATGAGGCCTGAGGAACACTGTCGATCCAGGGTCATCCCTGAGACGGTGTTCGGCAGACCCGCGCGCAGGGCAATCTGGCGTGCAATATTCGAACCGGTGGCGCCCTGCTGCAAAGCGGCACCCATGATAACGTCGTCGACCCGATCCGGGTCAATCCCGGCACGCTGCACCGCAGCAGAGACCGATGCGGCACCGAGGGTCGCGCCCGCCAGGTTGTTGAATCCACCACGATACGCTTTGCCGATCGGCGTGCGCGCGGTACTTACAATCACTGCTTCGCTCATATCCTTTTCTCCACGATTTCGGAAATTTCCGAGTTTTAACTGTTGCCCTCTCCGGCCAAGGCGAGGCTAACCATTTTTACGGTCTGCTCAGCACCAGCGCCCGGCTGAGTCTCACCCTCGGTGGCGGTAATTTCCGCCCAGTGCTCGGCTATGCCCTCTGGTGTCTGCTCGTCAGGCGGCAACCACTTGCCGGCGGATTCAACAATGCGGGCCACAGCGAAACTGCCAGCCCCGGCGGCCAAGATAGTGCGGCTCGGTGCATCCTCGCTGACCAAATACAGCACGGCCGGCGTGACCGTCTCCGGTGTAAGCTTTTCGAAGGCCTCGTCCGGCAAGAGCCCCTCGGTCATTCGCGTGCCCGCAGTAGGCGCCAGCGCGTTCACCCTAATATTGTACTTAGCGCCTTCATGGGTCAGCGTGTTCATCATGCCGATGACCCCCATTTTAGCGCTGCCGTAATTGGCCTGACCAAAGTTGCCGTAGAGCCCCGATGAGGAGGTCGTTACTACCACCCGGCCATAGGCCTGCTCACGCATGACCCCCCAGCAGGCCTTAGTGCAGTTGACAGTCCCCATCAGGTGCACGTCCAGCACCAACTGAAAATCTTCCAGTGATCCCTTATGGAAACTTTTATCGCGTAAAATACCGGCGTTATTGACTAAAATATCGATCCGGCCCCAGGTATCCATCGCCTGCTTGACCATCGCCTCGACCTCGCCAAATTTCGCAACATTGGCACCATTGGCAATAGCTTCGCCCCCAGCTGCTTCAATCTCGGCAACAACGGCCTGGGCGGCCTCTGAACCCGCACCGGTGCCATCGACACTGCCGCCCAGGTCGTTAACCACTACCTTGGCCCCGCGCTTGGCGAGTTCGATCGCATGGCTGCGACCGAGCCCGCCACCGGAACCTGTCACAATGGCGACCTTGCCGTCATAACGAATAGACATTCCTGTAATCCTCTACTGGTGAATAAATGAAAAGGCCACTTCAGCCAGCCACGACCATCGTTAACCACTCTGCAACCAGGGCGGGCGTTTCCTCCCCTTCAATCTCTACTGAGATAGTCTGCTTGACCAGGAACCGGTCTCCCTCCTTGCGCGTTATGTCGGATATTTCGGAATGGGCACGGACCCGCTTGCCCGACTTAACCGGCGCCAGAAACCGCACCTTGTCAAAGCCGTAATTCAAGCCCATAACAACCACCTCGGGAATGACGCCAAAACCCTGGCACATGCGCGACAGCAGTGACAGTGTCAAAAAACCGTGGGCAATCGTGGTACCAAACGGCGTTTCCTTTGCCGCTGCCTCATCAACATGAATGAACTGATGGTCCTCGGTGCAATCTGCAAATGTATCAATACGACTCTGATCGATCTCTATCCAATCGCCTGGCTCAAACTTGGTGCCGATGGCGTCCAGCATTTCTTCCTTCGGGACGACTTTTACTGCCATGATGTGTTCCTCGTAGATTATGGGTCTCTGCAGAGAGCCTAAAGTGTAGTCGGGCTGGGGCAACTCACCACACTCGGCAAAGCCACTCCGGGCCTGTTGCCAACCGTTCAGGGGAGATACAAGGGCTTGAATGACCACCAAAAAAGGGAGTTGAACATACAGTATGTATTTAGGCCGTTCAAGTATTTTCTGGTCGAGCCCGGCACGGCCTCGACCCCGATCAGAAACTGTAACTGAGTCGCACGCCGTAGGTGCGTGGCTCCTGCAAGCTGGCGACAGCATTCTGCGTAACAGTACTCGGTCGGCCGATGCCAACCACCTCTCGATCGTCTTCGATATTTTTGACCCAAGCCGTAATCTCCCAGACCTCGTCGGGGCTTGTAGCAGACAGACGGGCGTCCCAGCTGTCATAGCTGTCGACCTTGTCATATAGCGGGTTATTAAACGCTGTTGCCCAGTGATCGCCGGTGTACAGGTAACTCAACGTGGCAGACCAATCGAAATTGAATAGTTCAAAGAAATAGATCACATTGGCAGACAGCTTGTACTCGGGCATCAGAGGAAACTGGTTGCCTTTCAAGTCCTGATCTTGCGTACACAAAGACGCCTCTGACATGCCTTGTGACAACGGTCCCAGCTGGCAGGCGTTGGCATCTTTAGTAAGGAACTTATCGTACTCAGAGTCATTCCAGGAGAAAGTGCCACTCAGTATCAGCTGCTGTGTCACCAGAGCCTGAGATTCCAACTCAACACCCCAGGCGTTTGCCTGGTCTGCATTGACAAAGGTATTTAGTCCGATGCCTTCTACCACATCCTGTTTCAATACCTGGAGATCATCGTAGTCATAATAGTAAATCGAGGAACTCAGGTTGATCCGGTTATCCCACATCACACCTTTGTAACCGATCTCATAGGAAATGATTTGCTCGGGTTTCACCACGTCCACTAGGGGGCTGCTAGTAGGCTTCTGAAAGTTAAAACCACCAGAGCGGTAACCAGAGGCGATTACGCCGTAGAGGAAGTGTGTATCTGCGAGGATGTGGTCCACACCCAAGCGCCAGGTGAATTTGTCCCAGTCATCATCAGCACTGCGGAATACAACCGGATCGTCAGGATCACCCACGTATTGCACGAATGTATTGTCATTGCCCTTTTTCTCATCATAGGAGTAGCGCAATCCTGCGGTTAGCACCGTGCGGTCGGTCCAGTCCCAGCTCAACTGACTGTATGCAGCATACGAGCGGGTATCCACGTTGGCTTCACCGCGATACAAATAGTTATTATCACTGGTAGCACCCCCTGCGAACTGGGCAAAGTAGGCATAGACGGCCATCAGCTCGTCAGTCAACTCACGAAAATCAGCGACCTGTTCCTCGTCGCTATGGTAGTAATAAAATCCCGCCAGAAGACCGTAATCATTATCCCAGTTAGAGGTGTACTGGAGTTCGTGAGACATAAACCGCGCTTCCTGGTTTACGTTCCAGGTCATAAACGCCGGCGTAATAGGGTTGTCCTGCAAGAAACTAAGCTGCGGAATTGCAGACACCGGTATGCCTTGCAAAAGAAGCTTTGACCAGTCTATTCCAGAATCGGTAGTGACACTCGCGTCCGCATCGTTAATCAGGTCGAACCAGTAGCGAGAGTAACCACCGGTATACTTCAGTGAAAAACTATCTGCCGAGTACTCACTGTTAAGAAACGCGGACCAACCCTTGGTGTCCGTGTTGGGGTCCGTATCCTGTTTCACTTTATCTTCATTGCGTAGCGCGGGGTTGGTAATCTTCAGCCCCTGACGCATATTGACAAAATTCTGCTTCGCAAACATGCCAGGCAAGTTGAGTATTTCGCCCGTATCCACGTCGTTAAACTGCTGTATCAACCCACGGTTAAAGGGTTCCAAGATGTAGCCGTTACCCTGACGCTGATTGCGATCGTTGCCCACCACCTTCAGATTGGAATTCCAACGGTCGTTTGGTTGATACTCAAAGCCGAAGGTGCCATAGAGAATATCATTCTGTTCATAGTCCTTGCCGTTGTAAATGTTATCCTGGTAACCATCGCGCTTCATTTTCGAAATGCCTGCGAGAAAGCCCACTTCGTCAGTCAGCGGCCCGCTGGTATACCCTTGCCCTATGTAGCCATTAAAATTAGACACCTCTCCCATGACCTTGGTGCTCCAATCCTCCGATGGACGTTTGCTAATAAAGTTAATGGCACCACCAATAGAATTACGGCCATAAAGCGTGCCCTGAGGCCCGCGCAGCACCTCAATACGTTCAATATCCATGAACTCGGAAAGGTTGAAGACAGCATTCTCGGTGTTATAAACCCCGTCCCAGTAAATACCGATACCTGGCTCCGAGCCCACCGCCAGGTTGGGACGGCCTACGCCGCGAATGGCTACCCTGAAGGTCGTAATTGTTAAGGAGGGCGTTCTAGCAGTCAGGTCGGCACTACCATCGATACCGAGAAGATTCATGCTTTCCTGATCGAAGGCACTAATCGAGGCAGGCGTTTGCATGATAGAGGCTTCCCGCTTGTTGGCAGTGACAATAATCTCCTCCAGCCCGGCAGGCGCCTGAGACCACGCCGCTGCAACCCACAGCCAGGAGCCGAGCGAAAACCACCTTGTGCAATGCCTGGATGTTCTTATCATCTAACCTCTCCGCTAGTTATAGTTCTGGGGTAGAAGCCTGGGTTAACTCATAACGACATCATCCATCTTGGAAGCTCTTAGCATCTGTTAGCTATGCTAGATACTGCTTCAATTCATTGCGGCCCACCACCATACGGTGCACCGCATCAGGACCGTCCGCCAGACGCAGAGTGCGCTGACCCATATACATCCCAGCTAGAGGTGTATCCTGCGAAATACCCAGAGCGCCAAACATCTGAATTGCTTCATCGACGATGCGAATCGACACATTGGGCACAGCCGTCTTAATCATGGAGATCCAAATGCGTGCCTCTTTCGGGTCGACATTGTCCATCATCCAAGCCGTTTTCAACGTAAGCAGGCGCGCTTGCTCAATGTCCATGCGCGCATTGGCAATGATATCGATGTTGCCGCCGAGGCGCGCCAGCGGCTTGCCGAAGGCAGTCCGGGACAGGGAGCGCTCGCACATCAGCTGCAGAGCCTTCTCTGCAGCGCCAATGGAGCGCATGCAATGATGTATACGACCAGGTCCTAACCTACCCTGCGAGATTTCAAAACCGCGCCCCGGTCCGAGGATCATGTTGTCTTTTGGCACACGTACATCGGTATACCGTTGATGCATATGACCGTGAGGCGCATCGTCTAAAGAAAAAACATTCATGGGCCGGATGTTTTCAAAGCCTGGTGCATCCGTTGGCACCAAAATCTGAGACTGCTGTACATGTTTGGGGGCCTCAGCATCGGTCTTTACCATTACAATCATAATCCTGCAACGGGGATCGCCAGCACCAGATACATAGTGCTTTTCTCCGTTGATCACCCACTCATCACCATCCAACACCGCCTCCGTGCTAATATTCGTTGCATCTGATGAGGCGACTCCAGGCTCTGTCATCGCAAACGCGGATCGAATCTCACCGTTAAGCAAAGGTTCTAGCCATTGCTTCTTCTGTGCATCGCTGCCGTACTTGTGCAAGACCTCCATATTGCCGGTGTCCGGTGCAGAACAATTGAACACCTCCGCGGCCATATGAGACTTGCCCATTTCCTCTGCAAGGTAAGCATACTCAACGGTGTTCAGTCCGAAGCCGGCATCGTCCGTTAGAAAAAAGTTCCAAAGACCCCTTTCCCGCGCCTGACTCTTAAGGCCCTCCATAATGTCAGTCTGCTTCTGCGTGAACTGCCAGCGGTCACCTACTGCGATATCGGCATAATAATCGCCCTCCACAGGCAGCACCTGGTCGTTAATAAAAAGGCGCACCTCCTCCAGCAGAGGCGACACATTAGCGCTGATTCCAAGATCCATTACTGTGCTCCTTTCAAACCAATAATTTGAACAGCGCTCAACCGTTTACCACTTTGGCGCCAGACAACTCAGTCGCGTAATCCACCTTCAGCTGGCGCTTAAAAATCTTACCGGATGCAATCCGCGGCAATTGTGCCTTGCGGAGGAAGATGTGAGCAGGGATCTTGAAACCGGCCAGGTGCTGCGCTAGATGCGCACGCAATTCATCTTCAGCAAGCACGACACCCTTCTTCACTACGACCGCCGCGCCCACAATCTCGCCCAATCTGTCATCCGGCAGACCAAACACTGCTGCCTCTTGAATAGCATGATGAGAGTAAATGGCTGCCTCTACTTCTATACAACTGATGTTCTCTCCACCACGGATAATGATATCCTTAATGCGATCCACGATATAGACAAAACCATCTTCATCCATATATCCAACGTCACCCGTGCGGAACCAGCCATCAATGAAGGCTACAGCAGTCGCTTCCGGCTTGTTCCAATAACCCAGCACATTACAAGGGGATTTAATGCAGACCTCGCCGCGCTCCCCAGCAGGCAGCACACTACCCGCTTCATCCATCACGCGAAATTCTGTTACCGGGGGCACCGGACGCCCTACACTGCCCGGCCGTGCAATATAGAAAACCCCCGCATTCAAGGTGCCCAGCGCATTAGTCTCGGTCAGCCCATAACCGATACCCGGCGCAGATTTTTTGAACGTGCTAGTAATTTTTGTCACCTGCTCCGGCGGGCGCGCGGCACCCCCCGCCATGATCTCAGTGAGAGAAGAAATGTCTCGATCAGACGTCTCTGCCGCCGCCTGCAACTCCGCCGACATGGTCGGCACCCCATTGAACCAAGTCACTCTTTCCGTCTCGATCAGGCGCAAGGCTTCCTCTGCATCCCACTTATGCATGATCACCATCTTGCGCCCCACCACCAGGGAAAGGAGAAAAGCCGAATGACTGCCCGTGCAGTGAAACAAGGGCACTGTTACCAGTGCCGAAGGCGGCAAACCCTCTTCACGTACTTCCTGACTAGCGGCCCGTTTGGTTGCGACACCCCAGCACATCCAGCTATGTAATGCGGAAAGTATACCGCGATGGGACGACAGCGCGCCTTTAGGGTGGCCCGTGGAGCCGGACGTGTACATGATGGTGGCATAATCATCCGCTGTCACCTCGACGGCTGGCAATTCGGCTCCCGCGAAGTCGCTCAGCAGCGTATCAAATGGGATGTGGTCAACGGTAAGGTCAGCGCAGTCGTCGATAGTGATAACGTGCAGCCCATGCTTGTCAACAAGCGGCGCCAGTCGTTCCACGCGTGTGCGGTCTGCCACCACCACTTTTGCGCCGCTGTCCTCGAACCCGTAATCCAGCTCTTCGGTCGTCCACCAAGCGTTCATCGGCACAGCCACACCACCGATGGACGTCGCTCCGATAAACGCCATCATCCACTGCGGGTTGTTGCGGCTAAGTATCGCCACACGGTCACCCTTGTCGATAGCGTAGCGCTCTTTCAACGCGGCGGCGAATTCATTGCTACGTTGAAAGGCCTCGGCAAAGGTGTAGCGCTCTTCAAGGTAAACTGCGAAATCTTTTGGCCCATGTTGCAACATCACCTGGTAATACTCGCCCAGGTTTATCGGCAGCGCAGCGAAGTTACGGTGCTCGGTACCGGCTATGTCGATAGTATTGAGTTCGAAGTCTTGTCCAGGTGCAGTCAAGCTGGCAATGGTGTCGTCGAAAAGCTGGATGTCTGAGTTCATTGCGCTGCAATTCCGTTATATTTGTTATACTAAAAGCCGCTCAGCCTAGCGAAGCGATCCAAGTGGTAGTTGTAATCCCCAAGGGTATGTTGGGCTACCCGAGCACGCTTGATAAAAAAACCGATCTCGTGTTCATCGGTCATACCAATGCCGCCATGCATCTGGATAGCCTCATTCGTCGCGCGCTGAGCCACTTCGCATAGCTTCGCCTTCGCGGCACTTGCTGGCAGGGACAGATCCTGCTCCCCCGCATCGATCTTCTGTAGAGCCTGCAACACAATGGAACGAGCCAGCTCGAGTTCAGCGTACAGTTCTGCAGCGCGATGCGCCAGTCCCTGAAAAGACCCGATCACACGACCAAATTGCTTACGCTCCTTTATATAGCCCACCGTGCGTTCAAAAGCCTCAACGGACACACCCAGAAGTTCTGCCGCCAAGCCAATATTGGCGATATCCAAAGCGCGATTCAGCCCCAAGGCAGCCTCGCCAGGTTGCCCGAGCAGGTTCCCGGCCGGCACCTTTACCGTGTCTAAAGTAATCGCACCAACAGCGCGGGAATCTACCAGGCTACGCCGCTCAACGCTAAGTCCCCGCGAGTCGGCCTCTACCAAGAACGCCGTCAGCCCCTGCTCTTGCCCGGGCTCTCCAGCAGTGCGCGCAATCACAATAAACCGCTTCGCGCTGAGCGCATCAAGTACGAGAACCTTCCGACCATTCAAGACATAGTGCTCACCTTCCAGACGCGCCTCGACGCTACATTGCAACGGTGCGTGGTGCGGACCTTCTTGCAAGGCCAATGTGATCAGCTGTTCACCTGAGGCAATGGCGGACAGTAGTTGCTCCTTCTGCTGCTCACTACCGAGCTCGGCGATCACCGTTGCGGCCACCAGCACGGTCGCTTGCAAAGGGCTGGCAGTGAGATTGCGCCCCGCCTGTTCAAGCACAAGGCCCAGGCCCGTATAGCCGTAACCAAGCCCACCGTATTGCTCAGCTATTGCTATTCCAGCCCAGCCCATTTGCGCCATTTCACGCCACACGTCATCGTTGAAACCGCGATCATTATCACCGTCTCGTAACGCACGCTGGTGCGCGACCGTCGCTTTTTCGGCGAGAAAACCCGCGGCGGAGTCCCTGAGCAAGACCTGCTCTTCATTCAGTACTAATGCCATGATGCAATATCCCTGGTTATGTTGCGTCAGGCGTCGGGCAGCCCTAGCACACGCTTGGCGATGATATTCAACTGCACTTCAGATGTTCCCCCCTCGATGGAGTTACCTTTTGAGCGCAACCAGTCGCGACTGGTTGCGCCATCATTGTAGGCCTCCCCCGCCCAGCCCAGAGCGGCTTCGCCCCCAACGGCCAGATTAAGTTCATTGCGACGCTTGTTCAGCTCTGTGCCGTAGTACTTGAAAATAGATGATGCCGCTCCAAGGCCCTGTCCGGCTTTTGCTTCATCCCCTACGCGCGCCATGGTGGCGCCAAAGGCCAAGGTATCGAGCTGATATTGGGCAATAGTCTGACGCAGTACACCGTTGGCTAGGCGACCGGTCGGATCCGCACCAATGGTTT
>JABSPW010000037.1 GCA_013214285.1 Halioglobus sp.
AGGATTCCTTTATAATAGCGTTCGCCCAAGTTGAGGTGGCCCGCTGTTTTACACCCTAGATCTAGTAAATAATCAAATGTTGTGGATACAAGAGACCGGTAGCCAGGCGGAAGCAAAAAATCGGCGTTTTCGGTATTTTTGATGTTGCGCGCTGCATCAGTAGGGGAGAGCGAAAATATACCGCCTAAAAATTCGCCATCATTATTGTTACTGTAATTGTTGATATCGAAATCAATCCATTTTTTTGCCGGGTTCAGCATGGAAACGGTATCAAATACGTAGTGCGGCATGCACAAGAAGCCCGTTATACCCACGTTACAGTGGTGATTGGCTCCCAAATCAACATTATCCAGAGTTGTATTTTCAATGATAAACGCGCCCATCGCATCTGGAAGAGCAAGATGGCCGTCTCGAAGGAGCGCATTGTCAATATGAGCGGAACACCCGTCCTGCATCGACTTCGTTTCTTTCCAATAGACATTATTTAAATTGTTGACGCTGACGTGGCCGAAGTATTGGATATCGCCAGCACTATATTGACCCACGAATGCATTGCCGTAGTCGAAGTGATTTAGAATAGCGGTGGTCAGACCATTGTCCGATCCCGATGGCCCGTAGGCATCGCATTGTAGCCCGTAGTGCGTGGTGCCATTAGTACCCACCGATTGCCCGGTATCCTGCAGCGGGAAGTTTCTTCCCAATAGATAAGTACCGAATCGTCCATTGGAATGAAATGTATTGCCATCCCATATGCCCAAGGGGACATGATCTGCACAAATTTGTCCCTCCACCGGACCACGACCGTTTCCGGCATTGTTGAACTGGCCGTTGAAATGATTAGCCATTCGGTTTCCGATGAGGTGATTGCTAGGGCTTTCCATATAAAGCCCAGCTTGATTAAGTGATGTATCAGCCTGAGCATTAGACGTGCCGGGCACGGTACAACCATTGTCTTTCCAGGGGCAGATACTGACGTTGTAAGATATTCGATTGAGCATCTCATTTCCATCTTCGATATAGAGCGACGCTCCCCTGACGTCATTGAATACGTTGGCATCTACCACCGCATTATGCGTCGAATGAATAATAAGCCCTCGTTGTTGCGAGGCTTCAATCGCGTTATTTCTTAAAATGCATCGCGAGTCTTCTCGCTCGTCTTCGGTTGCGCAGTCCATCATGTGATGAAGGTGGAGGCAATACTTTCCTTCTATACCGCGCTGACCACACTTCTCGATACGCACGTTGGCTATCTCGGCAAAACCGCCATGGGCAACTGCCGTATGCAGCCCAACAGTGCACGACCTGCGATTATCTGTACATTTGCATCCCGCTGTAGAAGTGTCGAAGCCAAACGGGTCAGGTAGTCCGCTTTCACATTCAACCTCTTCGAAGTCGTCGCCCGTGATGATTACGTTCCTTGTGAGATTAATTACCTCTGCAGATGCAAGCAAAGGAGTTTTACCACCGGTCCACATCGCCTCTGCTTGATGAGTCTTAGTGCTTGCTTGATCGATTGTTACCATTCCGGAGGTGTCCATTGCTGTAATGAAAAATTGTTGTGCTTCGCTTTTCATACGTTCTTCAGTCGGTGCGACGACAATTCGATCACCTATTTTCCAGCCCATCTCAAAAGGGTCATGCATGAGCTGCATTGTTGTATCGCCCAAGTTCAAAGGTTCAGCAAGTAATGACCAGGTTCTACCCATTTCTGTACCGAGCACGCTCAAAGCGGGCGCTTTTGCCGCCTGAGATGCAATAGTGTCATGCATACCATGAGCCGCGTAACTCCCGAACGCTCGAGTCTGGAGCCCCGAATGGTAGGCGCCATTGTTCATGATGTAGACCCAGGCTCTCTTTTCTCTATCCTGTATATTCATATCCCAACGGCCTCCGGCTTCTACGACTACATAGCCGGCGCAGAGCCAAAGGTCTTTTTTATTCTGCGTCGCATCAGTCCATAAGACTGTAGCTCCGTTGCGTACCGTTAGAGAATGTACTTTAAGCGGACTGCTCATCTCCAGCGTCATGTTGCCCTCCAGGATGCAATGCTTTTTCTCTGTACAAAGAGTCTGAAGTTCACTGGACTGAATGATATTTTTGCCTTCGAGAAAGGATGTGGAAATGCTTGTTACTGTGCCGCTATTAATCGGCGATTTTCCCTTTGCTACACAGTGATGCACCAAGGGTCGGGGTACGTCACCGTTATCGGCAACCGTATAAGACTGAGCGTATAGGGCGCTAAAGTCTCTGACGTACTCAGCGCTTTGATCCTGTCGGTATGCTGCGTAGCTAGTCTCACAAAGAATTGAAAAAAAAAGCAATGCTCGGAATAGTCTCGACATTTCAGTGCCTCGTGTCGCTTGAATAAAACCATAAAAATAGACGCGGACAAAAATCTAAATGTCAGAAGTAACGCTTTCCAGTCATCACTATAGTGAAAAAAATTGTGCAAGTGTTGATCGATGCGGAAATCGCTGTGCGTGATCTTGCATGTCACGCTCAGAAGCATCATCAGCCAAAATACAGTACAAAATCAAGTACACTATTTACGTCAGTGCGCATTCTATCGTCATCCCTTGAGGGCTTGTTATCACAGACCCCCTCGGGCGCTACAGGGTAAACCTCATGTCTGTGTCGAAAATGTTTGCCTATGGTAAAAATGCTTGACACGGCATCAGCGCGATTCACTCCTTATATAGATTCTAATCCTTGGATTCGTGCGCTCACGTCATGGCAACGGCCGCTGGCAGCGCGCGTTCGGCGTGTACCAGTGGTTTGGAATCGCTTGGTCTCATATTGATGTCACCAATTCGTGCGGCGAGCGTAGCTAAAATGCCTAGGTTGGCGCGAAAAATTAAAATGGAGGAGTTCTGTCCTGATGTATCATTTGCCAGGCGTCTACATGCTGGGATGGAACCTCTTTCGCGTGGAATTCAGGGCATTTCGGGTGGGAGTCGAGATTGCAAACGAGAAAAGGAAGTTGATGGAAAAATTCAATACGAGTCTATGCTCGCGGTCTCATCTACTATTGCGACAATCAATGTAGGTATCATGATATCGGAAGCGACCTGCCACCCAGCGCTCCACGATGTGCTGTTTGGACAGAAAGCTTTTCGATATGTTCAGTCAAGGCGCGCATACTCTCTGTTTTTAGTTTCTCGATATCTTCTAACCAGCCTGTCTGAAGCTCACCGTCAGCACGCACTAGCAGCTCTATTTTCCCGAGACTATCCCCGACATAGGTCAGGCCAACACTGCGATAAATACTAGCGAGACTGTGCACATTTCGTTGTCTGGCTTCTTTATCACCAGCGCGTTCCGCTGCAATGAGCTCCGCCCAGCGCGATTCAGACTCAGTCTGCACTTGGGCGATGACTGCACGAACGTTGTCGCAGCCAATTTCACTGACTAATTGATCAAGAATGCTGTGATCGAGTATCTGCAAGCCAGTTGGTGTATCGCTCATCGAATCCAATCCGGGACTTTTCAGGTGGTCGCGCTCATGTTTGACAAGCCAGGTTGACAGCTCCCGGTATAAAGCCTCCCTGTCTATTGGCTTGAGCAAGTAGCCGTTCATGCCACTATCTAGGCATGCCTGCTTTTCAGCATCCTCTATGTGAGCAGTGAGTGCTAATATTGGTAAATGTTCCTTGCCAGAGAACGCCCGGATTCGTCGTGTTGCCTCCAACCCATCCATTACCGGCATGCTAATATCCATTAGCACGAGGTCGAATTGCTCCTCCCTTTCCACGTCTACCGCGGCTCGGCCGGAATTCACGGATACTACTTCGATACCCATTGACTCTAAAATCAGTGCGCCGAGAACCAGATTGGTCTCGTTGTCATCTACTAATAAGACCTTTCCATGCAGTTCAGGAACCGGTTCGTGATCGAGGAGATCTCCGGATACCTGCTCACCTGCCACCTCATCTGCAGATGACACAGGAATGTCGAACCAAATTCTGGTGCCTTTACCGACCGTTGACTCCAAACTGACCTTTCCGCCCATGCTTTGCACATTGCGCTTTACTATATCCAGGCCTAAACCAGTACCCTCATCGTTCCGCCTACTGTTGACTGGCTGCGAGCTCCAGAATGGCTTGAACACATTAGACAGGTCTTGCTCAGCAATACCGACGCCAGTATCTGCTACCTCTATGCGAACCTTGCTATCTATTTCATTGACATCAAGTGGCCTGGCAGAAACTCGGATAGCACCTTTGTGTGTGAATTTTACTGCATTAACCAATAGATTTAGCAATGTTTGCTTTAGCTTGTCGGCGCTACTATAACAATTTGATGGCAGTTCAGAAGCAATATGCAAATCAATTTTTAATGATTTTTCTTCTGCTTGTGGAATGACGATTTCCACCGTCGATTGGATAAGGTCTTTGAAATCAATTACGGCGAGGTCTTGTATCGGCGACAGTTCAAGTTTGGAAACATTAAGAACATAATTTACTACGTGCATCAAATTTTGTGACGCATTTTTTGCGAGACGCACAAGGTTATCCGATTCTTCGCTAAGATTCGTATCACCTAGAAGTGCCAAAGCGCTCACAACGCCATTCAGTGGAGTTCTTATCTCGTGACTCATGTGAGCAAACAAAAGCTGCTGCGCACTTTGTGACTGTTCCAGTTTAATCTTCGCTGACTTGAGGTCTTCATTAAGCCGCTCCAGGTCACTGACCATTTGTGCCTCGGCAGAAATAAAAAAAAGTTGATCAAGTTGAACGTCTTGCGCTGAGAAATTGTCGAGCCTGAGATGGGTTTGCGGGCTCTTACTTTGAATCCAGGAGAGCCAGGGCGCGCCGCAAAAACAAAGTACGTCTTTGCCTGAATACCGCATGCTGATTAGTTGGCCGCGTATCGCAAAAGTATTGTTTTGTGCAACCAACAGACACAGTGAACCTATGCTGTTGTAACCCTCTGAAAAGGTGCTAAATGAAGATGGCCGGACAACGTCGAAAATGTCCTTGAGTTTGGGTTTTCTATCAATTTCGGGCAAAGCCTGTCTGAGTGTTTTGCTGGCGAATACGATGGACATAGATTTGTCCAGACACATCACGACAGAAAAAAGTAGTTGTAAGTCTTCCCAGCTTGCGTGTGACGAGTCCTTCATGATATCCGTGTCTCGAAAATGGCGTGTGTGCCTTGTCCCAGTTGCTCTTCCTTTATTGAGACAATATTAATTTGACAATTAAAGCGGATTGCAAGGCCATTCAGTAGGCCAACAACGAAAGCAATCAATCCTTGGCGTTGACTCCTATAATGAATTAGGTAATGAGCCCCTTTTTCTTCAACAGAGAATTCGGGCGGTACATAGTCGAGCAAGGTGCTGGTAATGCGGTCGTGCAATTGGTTCATATTCTGCAAGAATTCGACCATGGTTCGTCCAGTGGTGCTCAGCAATTCTTCATACGATTTTGCGGCGGTCTCTAACACCCAGAACTCACCAAACATTTCCAGGCATTTATCTACTGGGGTTTGAAGAAAGTCAGACGCGGCTTCAATCAAGGCGTAGGTGACGCTATCATCGTAGCTACGCATCGCGAGAAAGGAGTCCTCAGGGACGCCAGAGCTGATCAGCACCTGACGCCATGATTCCTCGCCATAGTTCTGTATTATCATGCTTTTAAGAGAGCTATTTATCAGGCCGTACATAGCACGATACCAGTTTCAAAGAGTTGAAATCTTTTTCCAAGATTGTAACTTTCGATAGAGTGTCGAGGGAGCGACTTCAAGTAATCCGGCTGCTTGGTTGATGTTCCCCTCACACGCAGAAATAGCTGACTCAACGGCTTTCTTTTCTGTCAGCCATAGTGGCTCTACTTGTTCACGGCGCACAGTATGCGCCATGTTGTCAGAAGTTTTCCCATGGCGGTTTAGGGGCGTAATGTTATTTGCTCGTGCACTTCCAGATTCTAGATTGCCACTGGTGACGGTGTCTGGCAGCATCCAGTGTTCCACGGTCGTTGCGTCGTGCAGTACCACCACCTGTTGCATTGCATTCTGTAATTGTCGCACATTCCCTGGCCACGGATAGCGCTGAATAGCTCGTACGGCATCGGGAGAAAATTCGCTGAAGCGCCTGCCCTCTATAGCACTAAATTTTTGTAGAAAATGCTTGGCAATACGCAAGACATCACTCTCTCTTTCCCTCAAGGGCGGCATCCGTAAAGGAATTACATAGAGTCGATAAAATAGATCCTCTCGGAATCGTCCCTCTCTTACCTCTAGCAGAGGATCGCGGTTGGTCGCACAGACGAAGCGCATATTACCATTCTGTGATACGTTACTTCCCACTTTTCGAAAAGTACCGGTCTGAATGAAGCGCAGTAATTTCTTTTGCAGATTCAGACTCATTTCACATATTTCATCCAGGAAAAGGGTGCCGCCATTAGCAATACTCGCTGCGCCTTCGCGCTCGTTGATGGCGCCAGTAAACGCACCCTTCACATGACCGAATAACTCGCTCTCCATTAGCTCACCGGGTATCGCTCCGCAATTTATTGCGACGAATTCAGCTTTACTGCGAGCGCTTTGGCGATGGATCGCAATCGCTGCAAGTTCTTTGCCGGTGCCGCTCTCGCCAACAATGAAGCCAGTGGCATTGCTGGACGCCAGTGAGTCAATCGTTCTGTATACAGACTGCATAGCCAATGATTTGCCGACAAAATCGAAATATTTATCGCGCTCCAACGCGGCCAATTCATTCGCGCGTTTGCCTAATTCCAGCTGAGCCGCCGTATTATCGAGAGTAACCTTGAGGCGCGTGGCATCAAAAGGTTTCGTCAGGAAGTCAGAGGCGCCTTGCTGCATCGCTTTGACCGCCATATCAGACGTGCCGTGCGCAGTCATGACCACAACTTTCGCTGGTGTATCCTGTGCTGCGATATGGGTCAAAAAATCCATGCCGTTGCCATCGGGTAGCTCTATGTCGAGCAGCACGATATCGGGCTGGCAGGCGTCCAGAGCTGCATGGGCTGCCCCAAGTGACGCTACGCTGACCAATGTGTAGTGAGAATCTTCCAGGTAGGCTTTGTATAGTGTAGAAAGAGAAATGCTGTCCTCCACCATTAGGACTTTCGGCTTCTTCTCCATTTGAGTACCTCTTTCGCGCGGTCGCCCCAACAGGGCTCTCTCCTTTGATAGGGTGGAAACATACATCAAGTTGTATGCCAACTTTGGCTATCACCAGCCTCTAAGCCCTGTTCGCCCAAGCGCGGCGCGTTACGCCCGTTGTCAAGTTGCATCCTTCAACCGGTGTGCGTTGGGCGGGCTCTCAGTCTGGTATGCTGGCCCTAACTTCCCGCGTTATTGCATAATGCTTTGCAAAATGCAATAACGGGGCCGCGGAAAATGCGAAATCTGTGTTGCGCTGCCGCTTTACCCAACAAATCAACCCTCGTTATGGTGTTGTTCGATAAGCGGGTGTCCGTGGTCGCTCCCAACCGCGCAACTGCCGCTGCTCGCCGCGTGTTGATAGCATGGCGTTACAGTACCGACCCTTTGTATTGGGCGCCTTGTGGTGAGGCGAGGTGGGGCCACTGTGTTAACATCAGATTGGCGTGCCGACAGGCCAGGTGACCCGATAATGAAAGCTGTTCAGCGTTTGCAATACTGTCAATAAACAGGGTGCGGGCGCGAAACAGGCGGCCAATGCGTATGGCTATATAGCCACACGAGGCGCCTGTCGAAATGATAACCCGGGGCCGGACACAAAGAAGGATCCAGCCAATCTTCACAATTTGCATGATCAACAACAATTTTCTTTCGCGGTTGGCATCGGGGAAATAATGGAATGTATGCCCTGCAACATCGGCGGCCAGCGCGGTATCTGTGCTCGCATAGGTTACTTTGGCGCCCACCAGGGCAGGGCGTAGACGCAGCATCTGAATCCAATGCCCTCCGCTGGATGCGATAGCGAGAATTTTTGGTGGTTTAGCTTTTTTCATAATTCAACGCCTCCTGTCGGGTGTCAGCATATGCACTACCTATTAGCTGGCCATATAAATCCGTTAACCATTGCATTTTCGCGTCCCACAGGCCGATAGTAGCGATGCGTCGCCGGGCGCCGTTTGCTAGCATTATCCGCGTTGATGGGTTTCTCGCCAGGTACGTAATTGCGTCTGCGAGATCTGTCGATAGTTGACCCGGCGTTAGTGCAGGCACTGTGATGCCGCACGTTTTATCAATCACATAACCAGGGCCACCGCGGTCCGTTGTGATGACGGGTAGTCCGTGACGCAAGGCTTCGAATACTACGCTGCCGCTTGGTTCGCGAAAGCTTGGAAATATAAACACATCGGCTCGCTGGTAAAGTTGTTCCACGCTGTCGCGCGAAACCTGTCCATGAAAACTAATCGAATCATCTACACCTAATGTGCGGGCCTCCTCACGACACAATGATAGTTCTTCTCCTTGACCGGCTACATCCAGGTGAACAAGCACATCCGACGGTAGTCTAGCCAATGCGCGAACGAGGTCTCGCAAACCTTTTGTCCGTACTGCGCGTCCAACATGCACCAGCCTCAGAGGTGCCTTTCTCGCAGTGAATTCACGTTCCGGCGTGAGTGACTTAACACCTAACTCACTGATGACCTCGAAGCGTTTTAGGGTAGTAGGCGCGAGTAAATCGCCGACGTACGGGGCGACACCCAGTACCGCAGAGGCGCCGGCATAGCTTTTGCGCAAGAAGGGATCATATTTTATCCGCCAATGATCTAGTATTCTCAGTCGAGTGTACAACGCCGAACTCCGACATTCGTTGACAAAACCTTTAGGGGTTTCGAGGCTACCTCCCAGCGGTCCAATCACGTAGGGCACTGATAGGCCAGCTAATGGGCTCGGATAACGTAATGCTACGGGTGTAAATTGATGCGCGAGATCGAAGGCCCGGCCGTTTTTCGCAGCCCGGCGCATCCAGCGGCGAGCCTGGGTATAGTAGAAGAGATAGCCGGGTTTGAGCATGCTGGACATTCGACTGAACCGTTTCAGGAAGAGCCTTTCATCCCACTCTACGACTTCGACGCCTGGTAGTTGCTCTGAAACTGGCGTACGGTGCTTCCGCCGTAGGGTCAGTAACGTGATGTCTACGTGATTCGACAGCTCCGATATCCATTGATGCGCGCACCATGACTCTCCAACATCCTGACCATCACAGTAAGGAGCCAGGGCGAGTATTTTGGGCAAAGGAGACATCAGGATTGTTTCCGCAATGACGGCCAGGCACGACTAAAGTAGCGGACTACTTGGCGGAAATGATTGGCTCGACTGGCATTGGCGCTGTGTGAATTCGGTAGTGTGCGCAAGCTCCAGTAAATCGATCGCGAGCCATTAAACATGAGTAGTAAAAGCCATACTGCTAAAGCAGAATAATCGCCACCGTGTTTTCGATGTAGCCTCACCGTACCTTCTGTCAATAGAAGATCACGTTGAACGTTCAGCTTACTGATCGAACCACTACCTAGGTGTGTTATACACCCGACAGGTGAAAATATAAGTTTCCAGCCTCCTGCGGCGCACCGTCTACACCAGTCTGTCTCTTCGCCATACAGAAAAAATGCTTCATCAAGTAAACCTATCTGATCAACGGTTTCTCGGCGTGTCATTAAATAGCAGCCGGAAATTACCTCCACCTCACGTTCGCTGCTTCGGTCCCAGTCAAGCATCTGGTAACGCTGGAGCCAACGAGGATGAGATATACGGTTTAAACCTAAAGTCTGGAGCAAAAGATTTGTAAAGCTTGGATAACGACTGCAGGTTACCTGCGTACTGCCGTCTGTGTTTAGCACCTTACAGCCCATCATGCCTACGTCCGGGTGGGCCTCCAGGTAATTAACAGAATCAGCGAGTACGTTTTCATGGATGCGCGTATCTGGATTCAGAAGCAATAGATATCGCCCAGTCGCGACGCGGATACCCTGGTTCGTAGCAGTGGCGAAACCTCGATTCTCCGTGTTTAGAATGCACTTAACCCAGGGAAACTCTGCGCTTACCATAGCGACAGAATCATCTTTTGACGCATTATCAATAACGAAAGTTTCGATACTAAGCCTTTCACTACCTTCTTCTATGGAAGTCAGACAGTCTCTCAACATGTCTCTGGTATTCCAGTTGACGATAATAATTGATAGTTCCATCCTACATCTCCATTAGATCTATGTGGTGGCAAGACGAGGCTTGCCCATTTGATGACGGGATATGGCAGGCCGGGCTATCTCGCGCCGCTGTGGGCACGCGAGCCAGGCACCAGTGCCGAGCAGGAAAAAAAAGTATGCAAACAACGCATTCCAGAAATGCACGGTTATGCCTGATACAGATAGACCGATAATAATCGCTAACCAGGCCATCCGGTGTCGGTTGGTTTGGCTCTTATGGCTGCTGTATTTGGTCTGACGGACGCCGAGGAAAATGATTGCCAACGTAAGAAAAATGAGTGCGGGTAAACCATAACGCACTGCTGTAAGTAGCCAAAAGTTGTCCATGCTATCGCTCATCCACGGCGCACGAATCCAATCGCCCAGACCAATACCAAAGAGTGGGTGCCTAGCAACTTCAGCCGAACCATAATCCCAAATGAGAATGCGGTTGTAGGCGCTGTGTGCACTGAAGGTCAGGTAACTAATGAACACCTTGATTGGCGTTCGATTGGAGGCAAGAGAGACGGCGAACCAGATCAATAGGAAGATGCTCATTAAGGCGGTCCACCTCAAGCTAATACCTTTTGTTAACCTATCCCAAAGAATAATGCAGAATTGGCATGCTAAGCCGACAAAGGGTCCAGCAGAAAGAGAAAGAAATGTACTTCCTGCGACGATTCCCATAAGACAGACAGCACGAATGCCTATTTTTTCGTTGCTCAATACATAATACGTTGCAGCGAATGTAGAGGCAGCAAATACGCCATACAATATTGGGTGATCGAATGAACCGAAAGCCCGGTCCAGTCCAAGTCGTGCTTCGATTACAGGGAGAGCTGGACCACCCATGACAGCTCGTGCTGTCTCTCGTACGAAATGCACGCCAGTTAGGCTTTCCGGAAGAGTAATGAGAAACATGCAGGCAAGTACTGCAACCATAAAGTATATTAAGGCGCGATGCTCCGCGGCGCAGGTAATAGTCAATCGGCCGAGAAGATAGGCGCCTAAACTTTCTACGACATATATACCTCCGGTTTCGACGCCGATGCTGATTCCGCCTGAGACTGTCAGCGCCAGTACGACCCACAGTGCGTGAGCAATGATCATATAGTCTGCTATCATCACCGACTGCTTTGTATTACACAGCAGCCTTATGAGCAGTGGCACGGTCACGACTAGTAAAAGTACCCGGTATAGTGATAAGCGCAGTCCCGCGATCGTCACGGAGAACTCGGGCGGCATGATCAGCGCCAAATAGAAAAATGCGGCAAGCATCGGCAATTGCGATAAGTGTTTAGTCACCGTTGCTTATCTCGTCTAGCACCTCTGCTCCCTCAGGACGCAGAAGACCTTTTAAAACTACACGTTTTGCTGTCCCGAAAACCGATTTGACTTTTTCTGATAGTGTCAACTCATGCCACCAAACCCGGCTAAGACGCATGCCCGGATAGGTTGGTGCATAGGCGCCCATTAATCGGGCTGTCAACGCGCGTCCAAATACTGCTCCCTTGGCTCGCCCGAGATTAGGTTGGGAGGCTGCAAGGGTTGATATTGATCGAGGTGTCATTACCACTGCCCCTGCCTTTATTGCTTTCTTCAAAATATGTCTGCCACGTTCAGTTCGTACAACGACAAGGGACTGTCCTTCATCGCCTGGCGCTATTGGTCGATACCATGGATCACCAACTGAGAGATCAGCATGGTCCCCAAGGTGATCAGCGCAAAGACGACACCGCCATTGCGTATGTTTTTGCAATACCGAGCCCCAACCTTCTTCGTAGGAGGTAGATGCTCTGACAGTTTTTCCGGTCGCCTTACGGTATATCGCAAACATCTTGCCCGGCCATCCGCGGCCTCTGTAGCGCACTTCGTTCAAGATGTCCTCTGGTCCAAAGCCAAGAGACTGCAATAGTTCCTGTGTGCCAGCCAAGGAGGGCGTGCCCGCACAAAAAATTGAAATGCTCAAACCGATCGCATTTTCTATTTCTTCATTCTCGTCCGCTAACATGGTAGCGCCGGCGACGTCACAGGGCTTACCCACAAAAACATGTGGTACATTGCTACCTTGTATGTCAGCCAAGCGCTCGCATGGAGAGGCTGGCGCATATCGTGAAGCAGTCGCAGAAAGCACGTCTCCTCTGGACCGTGAGATGATGCTCTCATTGAGGAGTGGTGCATCCGGCCGAGCGCGCACTTGTATTGCGCCTGTAAAATCTTCTCCTTCTATACAGAAGAGAGTTAAGGCACTGACAACGCCGCCGCTGGCTCCGCTATATCGCAGCTCAGGGTCAGTCGCGTAGCCTTCCCATACCTCAAGCACGGGGCCCCATGCGGCATGGTCGTAGCTATTTGTCTGCGCTCCAATTTCATGAGAAGTGTTTACCGAGCATATAGACTGCCCGGGACATGAGATCGCGAGTGATTCGGCTTCAACTTCACTAAGATCGCTGGCAATAATTGGCCTTCGACCATGGGCGATAGTGTCTGCCATGTGGACGACATCAGGACGCTTTGCCGCGCATGTGCCACAGCCCATACAAAGGTGCTGATCGATAACGTCATCAATCGTGGTAGCTTGTGCCATTAAATTACTTGCACTGCTTGCGGGGCCTCGACAGAGATCTCTGAATGCGTCTTATTCCGGTGGACTGCGAGCAAAGCAAACCCGAGGCTTAATGCCTCACCCAGGACCCCTACAGCCACAATCAGAGACAGCGGATTACCGATGGCAGCCAACCACAGTGCGACAGGCAACATTAACAGACGCGGTAAATTGCTCAAAAGTAATAGATGTGTGGACTCCAGCGCGAGAAGCACCGTGCCTGGAACGGCTTTCACCAATCGGACTGCGGCGCCGGCACCCAACAACCAGAAAATCTCTGTGGGTAACTGATAAGCACTACCGTATAACCAGACTACCAATTGACTGCCAGTAAGCCCCAGGACGCAAACAAGGATGATTGCGACCACCAGAACACGCAGTAATAACAAGCGAAAGACAGGAATTAGGGATTCGCTATTTCGAATAATATGTCCAAAACGGGGAAGCTCTGACGCCAGTAAATACCGGGTGCCCATTAAAGCAGGTAATAGAGTCAACTGTGCAGCTAGTGCAAATCGCGCTAAATCAGACGACGAAAAATGTAGCATCACAACCAGACGGTCACCCTGAAAAGCGAAAAACATGAGGATGCCATTTAGGGCTACAGGGGCTCCATACCGCAAACATCTTTTTAACAGGATACGATTAAAACCAAGCCGGTACGGGTGTCGTGCTACAAGGTGAGAGGCGACACAGAAAATAGCAGCCTGCAATAAAGAGACCCATGCAAGCACGGTATAATCTCTGAGTGCCCATGCAAGTGGTGCGGCCGCTAAGGTTGCAGCCACATTGCTCCCGCCCTCGACAAGTAACGCCGGTCCAAAATCTGCGTTACGCTGTCTTTCGCGGTAGTCATAATTAGCTGCGCCTCGAAAGACCAGAGACACCGATGCGATGAACAATACCATAGGGCTTATAGAAGGATTTAGCACATGACTGAATGGAACACAGATCAAGGCCATTATCAGAGCGACGACCCCGCCTTTCAGAAGCTGCAACGTGTGAATAACGTTTCTTATAGCGGGTAAGGTGCTATCTTCGACCTGCACGAGCATGCGGTCTATCCCAAATTCACCCGCCATTTCTAATAGTCTGATACCCAGAGCGAGAGCAACAGCAATGCCCATTTCTTCTGTTCCAATCAATCGGGCTAATATCAGATTTCGTAAGAAAGCACTGCTTTCACAAATGATCTGGTTTGTTGCTAATGTCAATTTTGGACTTTGTAACATGTCTAGATTGCCGACATGTCTGCTCTGGGCGAGGTGTTTTTTTCTCCCATACTTGCCACAATGAAATCCATCTGGCGCGAAGCTAGACATTTTACGTGCGGTAATTGTTGATTTAGATGAGCGGCGTGAACGTCCCGCTTCTCCCAGAGCGCCATTGTCTTTTCCAATGCAGTTTCAGAGGACTCATGACGAAGGTCGATACAGGCATCACCCATTTGGCAGGTAGCAAAAACCCCTCGTGTTTTTAAACTATAGGCTAATGCCGTTGCGGGAACCCCGCTGGAGAGAGCAGCAATCGTAGCGTGCATTCGGGTACCACAGAACCAGTCACATTGAGCGATAAGCCATTTTAATTCGCATGCATCCAGTGCGTTTTCAGACACGGTAATCCGCTTTTTAGCGACCGCTGCGTAAGTCCAAGGAAGCTGCTCTATCAGATGTCTAGAGGCTTGTAGATCAGACTCATAATGCCCAATTGGGGCGTGAACATGAGGAATGATCAGCAGATGTGCATCCGTTGTGTTAAGAAGCCTCTTTACCAGTGCCGCTATAAGTTTCGGATAATTAGCTTTTAGACCAAATTGTTTGGCAGCGTGCCGTTGTTGATTCGCTATTAAACCACTCACATTCAGACCAATAATAGGCCGCTTGCCCTTAAGAGTGAGTGCTTCATCAACACCTGATCCCAGCACAGACGGCTTTCTTGGTTCAAGACCAAAAGCCATGTCTACGCCTTGCTTATGTAAGTTGGTATCAAAAACGTCGCCAAGAAGGCTCTTTAGAGATTTAAAACTCTCGGCGTCACGGGCAAACGCGGCTGCTGCGCCTTTCACCAATGTTCTGGCAAGCTTACGATTCCTCTCGTACCTAAATGGCCCGTAGGTCTGCGGGAGAAGAACAAGTGGTCGTTGGAGTTTTAGGCTCAATTGTTTTGGTGCAATAATGTTGTGAAACCGCGCATTGCCATAGAGATCTGTAAAGCTATCGCCTCCACTGACATCCAATATCAGATCAGAGTCCGCCATAGCGTGTAGCAGTATGTTTTTACGTACGCCGAGCGTTGCGCTCAAGTTTGCTCTGCCCAGATGATTGCGACGCCAAAGGCGTTTCCCCACTGTCATGCCATAAAGTGTGTAATTTAATCCTCCGTAGTGGGCGGACCGCTTGCCGTCACTAAAGCCAAAAACCCGCAGATCATTGCATCCTCGTCGCGTCATTCCGTCAAGTGTCGACCAACAGAGCGCGTTAACTCCTTGGTTGCCGGTATCTGGGCTGGCACCAAACACGCACGCCGAAAAAGGTATCGATAACATTCGTCGTCTCTCTGTTTTAATATTTTACATGCGCTCCGCAAAGGATGTGCCAATACGTTATTCTTTCTACCCCTTAAACATAACGCTATGAAAATACTGAGTAATGATGCCAGGCGAAATCGGTGTCACCGCTGTCTTTAGCATGAACATGTGCTGGTGTTGCAAGATGCGAGATGCAATATGCGAAAATAGACGGTAGATGATTGCAATTTGCGACTAGTGTGCCGTTTATTTCATCGCAAGTTCGTATCCATCAAACAATTTGCATTTCCCTGGGCCGAACACGGAGCATTGCTAAGCGCCTGATTTGGTTTCAAATCCACGTGTTGGCTTGCCGATCAGACCGGGTCACGTTAGGAAACTGGCATGGGCGTTGCTTGAATACCTTTACTACAGCCCAGTGATAGGCGCACTATGACTCTGCCAGCGTTTCCCATTGATCGATGCAGCGGTGCGGCCTCGAGAGATAAAAAACGAAAATTTGTAACACAAGCGCTGCGTTTCCGGATATGGCAGCGTGCGCAGCAAGCTATCGCCGCAGCGTTGCTGGTTGTTCTGTCACCACTCATAGCACTGCTCATGCTATTGGTAAAACTTGATTCCCGTGGGCCGTTCCTGTACTCGCAGCAACGACCGGGGTTAAGAGGCTCCATCTTCAAAGCGTACAAGATTCGCTCTATGTATGTCGGCGCCGACGAGGATCCCAAGCTTGCGTATGCGGTTACCTCTCGAACACCTGAAGTAACGCGTATTGGACGTGTGCTGCGAGATTTGAAGCTAGACGAATTACCGCAACTGTGGAGTATATTGCGGGGCGACATGGCTTTTGTGGGCCCAAGGCCGATAGCTATAGGTCTGCATGAATATCTTGTCGATAGGATACCGGACTTCTCAAGGCGATTATCTGTGCGGCCCGGCCTATCCAATCTGGGACAGATATGTATTGATGAGAATGCTGCAACGGAAAATCTTTTACAGGATTGGTTGGTGCGATTTGAGGGAGAGCGGCACTATCTAAAACATCGATCTATAAATTACGATATTGTAATTATTGGTATGACCATCGCTTACTGCCTTCGCAAATTGTGGCGTGCGGGTAAGAGAGCAAATCAACTTCCCCGCCGTAGTGCCGGAGCAGTCTCCGTAATAGCAGTAATTTTATTGGCAGGTTGTGCTCAGACGTTACCCGATACCGGATTCGAAAGCTCGACATACGGTCAAAGTCGAGCCATACCGGCACCGGAAGGTAAAGAACCTACGCCAATTATTAACTATGAAAACGTCACAGTGGATACGCTGACTTATAGTAAAGCCGACCCTGTGTATCGCTTGGGCTCGAGAGATCGATTGGCTATCAATGTATTCGGGGAGCCCGGTATGGACCATCTTCTGGTAAGTCTAGATGGGTCTGGCCAAATACAATTGCCGATAATTGAAACGGTCGATGCATCTGGACTTTCTTTAAGTGAACTGCAGTTTCTTCTGAAGGAAGAGTATGGAAAACACTTCCTGAATCCGTGGGTGGTAGTTGAGTTAGATAATGCGCAAAGCCGACCTTTGTACTTGCTCGGTGAGTTTAATCAGCCCGGCATCGTGCATATGACCTCTGATATGAGTCTTATCCAAGCCCTGGGCGCAGGGCATGGACTATCTGACCGAGCGTACACCAGAGGAGCCCGTCTTATAAGAGACGAAAGCGTCGTTGCTGTAGACATTGACGCTCTCCTCAATCAAGGTCGTATGGACCAAAATGTTGGGCTGGAGCCCTACGACACACTGTTCGTCCCTGGCCTTGACGATCTGCGAATTTTCGTTCTTGGCGCGGTAGTGCAGCCTGGTGCAAAAGATATTACCAATGGAGCATTGACACTCGTCGACGCTGTTTCGAGGAGTGGTGGACCGTTGCGCGGAGAGGCTAATCTGGAACAGGTACGTGTAATACGGACTCACTCACCGGTTTCAGGTGAACTATTTGTCGTAGACTTCACGCGCATTATCGACGGTATAGCCCTGGATATGGAACTCCAACCAGGAGACATCGTTTATCTTCCGGTGAATGGTATGGGCGGATGGAACGATGTGATAGCAGCGATTTCCCCAACTATTCTCACTATCAGCAGAGCATTGGACCCGTTTGTACTTGCCAAAGCTCTGAGCGAAGACTGACTGCTAATAATGAATATGATTTTTGCGAGCGTCGGAACGCAACTTCCCTTCGACCGGCTGATTCAAGCGCTGGATCTTTGGGCGTCTAGCTGCGTAGGCAGCAATGTATTTGCTCAAGTAGGACGCGGTTTGTATCGACCTCAGCATATCAGCTGGACAGAGGAAATATCGCCGCAAGAATTTCGCAATCAGATTAATGCCTGCGATATTCTGGTCGCACACGCGGGGATGGGTAGTATTATCACGGGTATTGAGCTTGGCAAGCGCGTGATAGTCATGCCGCGCCTTGCAAGTCTCGGCGAACACCGTAACGAGCATCAGTTAGCAACCGTGTCACGATTGAACCATTTGAATGGTTTTGAAGTGGTTCATGATTACAACACGCTCGCAGCAGCGTTAGACTGCGCGCATTCAGGACATAGGAATTTAATACCCCCTGACCCAGACCCAGAACTGGTTCTCACGATCCGCGCTTTTTCCGGATTGCTGACAGCATGAATACGATTTCAACGGACAATGTCGACGAGACTCAATGTGATATGCATGATTCTCGTGAGCTCAATGAAGAAGATTCCGATCTTGATCAGTCTTACCTCGGTAATTTTTTGGTGGCGTTATATGGGGCGTCACGTTTCTTAGGCAGCAGAAAGTTGAATCGTCTTATACGACGTTTCGTCTCTCGACTTGAGGGTGGTGAGATGCTGTCACATTCACTTCGTAAAATTATGCGAATCTATCACGGTCTACAAATCGGAGCTTACAGCTATGGATGCTTTGATCCGACTCATTTCCCCCCCGAAACACAGATAGGACGTTATGTCTCAGTCGGACCAAAAGTAGGCGTCTATCGTCGAAATCACCCCATGAATCGCTTATCAATGCATCCGTATTTCTATAACCCCGCTTGCGGCGCTTCTGCTCAAGACGATGTCACTAGTAGGAGGCTGTGTATAGATTCTGATGCCTGGTTGGGCGCTAACGCATTGATATTACCCGGTTGTCGCTATATTGGCCGTGGAGCCGTCGTTGCCGCTGGCGCGGTTGTGACGCAGGACGTAGCGCCTTACTCTATTGTTGCAGGAAATCCCGCAAGAAAAATCTGTGACCGCTTCTCACAGCATGCCATTAAAGCAGCAGAAGATAGTGAATGGTGGCTCGGTAAGCCCTCTGATCTTAGAAACCGGTTTGACATGACTAGGGATTGGCATGCGCAGACGTTGGACTCTGCTAATAGGACAAAGCAATGATCCGAAATCGATTCAGTGTGATTATACCAGCTTTTAATGAAGAGGCCGTAATCAGTCGGACCCTAAATGCGTTATCAGTCAATGCTCAATACGACCAGATAGATGTGATTGTTGTCTGTAACGGATGCAATGATAACACTGCGAGCATAGTGCGCGATAAATTTCCTGAGACAAAGGTGTTAGAGCTTGAAGAGGCGTCCAAGACAGGAGCAATAAATAAAGGATTGTCAGAGGCCGCTGACGGGCCTGTTCTTTTACTTGACGCCGATGTCAGTTTGGATATTGATGCTGCTCGGGCTTTAATCGCATCGGTTGATAATACAGATATTGACGCTGCAATAGGGCATATGCGCGTTGTTATAGATGGTGCTTCTTGGATGGTCAAAGCGTTTTATAACATTTGGATGCTGCATCCCTACATAACAAGCGGCAAGTTTGCCGCAGCTATTGCACTGTCCTCTGGCGGTCGCCGTCGCATTGGAAGATTGCCTCCCGTCATTGCAGATGATACGTACTTACGTCGCATCATACCCACAGACCGTGTTGTTGTATTACCGAAAGTACATTTTTACGTCCAGGCGCCGCGTAATGTGCAATCTTTGTTGCGTGTGCGTGCGCGTGTCTATCGTGGCAATCGCCAACTGGCTATCGGTCCTCACAGAGAGCACCAGAAAGAATCTAGAGGACTTTTATCGATAGTCACTCGCAAGCCTGGGGTATGGATATATTTGCCCTTCTATATTGGTATTACAGCAATTGCAAAGGCGATGTCGCACAGCCGCTCTCATGTGAAGTGGCAGCGGGATTGCTCGAGTCGAGCGAATGCTATTCAGTAGTCCAACGTCATGAATACGCGGCCTTCTACTTCAGATGAATCGACTGTCTCCAGTATGGTCGGTAACCCCTTGCTTGCCCAGATTCATGACTTTATTGAAACTGATTCTGATGAAGTGTCTATCGATCCTATTGGTCTTGTTCGACGTGCAGTCCGAGGACGATTGAAGCAGATTCTCAGCGTTACAGTGCTTGTAGCCGTGCTGGTTTCGATACTCGGCTACCTCATGGTCAAGCCGGCCTACCTGAGCTCAGGGATGGTCAGGGTGCTGCCTCGCGAAGCCAAGATCCTGTATACCGATTCTGACGATAGCCGATTGCGGCTTTATGATGCCATTGTGACTGCAGAGACACAGCTCTTGCAGTCCCGTCCAATTCTCGAGACCGCACTCAAAGAGCTGAAAAAAAACACCATGAGAAAATTTCCTCTGCCCAGTGACGTTGGGAAAATGGCAGCCATACTCGAAATTAAGGGAAAGAAAGGGTTAATTACGATCAGTGCGCGAAGTAATAATCCAAATCTTTCAGCCGCAACTGTAAATGCTGTACTCAACGCCTATATGGCTAGTAATGAAGCCGCCCGTAGTCGTCATTACGATGTGTTGCACGATGAGCTGGTTCTTCGTGAAAAGACGCTAGAGCGTGATCTTCTGCTATTGAACAGGGAATACCTTGAAGTAGGTGAAGAACATGATGCCGGCACACTGGCGAAAGCTCATGTTACAAAGACTGCTCAGCTTGAGGTGATAGGCGAAAGGATCGTTAAGCTCGACAATACCATTGCGCAACTTCAAGCCACAGGCGCCGTCGGTGCCGATGTCGCTAATGTAGAAATTCAAAGAGCGACCTTACTGGATCAGGCGATGGCCAATATGACTTTCGCCAGAGCCCAGCTATTAGCAAAACTTGAAACCCTGCGGGGACGCTATCGCGAAAACCATCATAAAGTACGTGCTGCAGTTGGTGAGCTGGCAGTGTTGGAGGTAGCTATAGCAGAGCGTTTACAGCAAATAGCAAAATTGGGCAAGGCAGGGGCACTTGTAGGGGGCGCATCTGGTGCAGGTGAGGACTCAAAAGACGAGTTGCTGATGTTACGAAGTGAGTTAAAGGCACGCCAGGAGAATACGCGTAAAGAGGCGAGTGACCTCAACTCAAAACTGATTAGAATTCGTGGCATTGTTCTTGAAAAGCACCGAATCGAGGAGTTGCTTGCGGAAACAAAGAGAGCTCTCGATGAGGTGATGGTAGAGAGTCAAAATGACCTGTCGCGAGCGGTAGAAATTGTAGCAGAGGGTAAGGTTCCGGACAGTCCGGTTGACGACAAAAGAAAGCCTGCTGCGCTGGGTGGTGCTGTATTCGGAGGCTTGGGTGCGCTTTCGCTCTTTATAGGAACAACTCTTATCGCGGGGCGCGTGCGTTTTTCTGACGATCTGCCAAGAGATTCTCACGCGCTGCTGACCAACGCCATACCAGACTTAGCTAATCCAACGGTTGACATGTTGAATCACACCCCGCAGATTAGGAACGAATTTGATTTGCATCCCGCTATACCTCACACGGAGCCACTCGTTATGGCTATAGTGGGGCAATCTGTTAGTGCCGGAACAACGACAATTTGTATGGCCATGGCAGCCCACTATTCGTCCTGTGGACGTAAGGTGCTCCTTATTGATGCAAATGTCGCCAATAGTGGCCTCTGCAACCGCTATGACATTGACAGTCTGCCTGGTATTGAAAAAGTTCTCAAAAAGGAGTCTGATTTAGCGGACTCCGTTCAAAAGTTACCAGTATCCAGTGGCAGCATTGATCTGTGTTCTATCGCCCCCGTGATGCCAAAAAAGTATCCGTCACAACATGAGCGAGGCATAGCGCTTGATGATCTACGCGCAATATATGACGCAGCCCGCGACCACCATGATGTAACTATCGTTGATCTCGGTGTGCTTGACACGGGTACACAAAGTGCACTTGGTGCGACACTCGCCGATCGTATATTGCTTGTGGCTCGCACTGGCAACTCCCAGAAACCACTCCTGCAAAATATAGAACTCTTGTCACGTATAGCACCGAATCGATATTTGTTGGCTTTAAATCACGCGTCTGAAGATGATCCGGGAGTGTCAAAAAATGTGTGAACCCAACCCGCCAACATTTTTATGGAGATCTATATGTCATGAAGCATAGAAGTGTAGCCATAGTTGACGATGATGCGCTCGTTTGCGCCTTGCTTGAGAGAAGTTTACAAGCTCGCCTCGGAGATGTTCACGTTGCAGGCATACCGGAACCGGTTGCACCGGCAGGTTTCGATGTCTATATCGTGGACACTCAGCGTCATTGCGAAATACAAAATCAGGATATAGTCACTCGTATACAAGCAATAGCGCCGCAGAGTCTTGTTCTTGTTTACACTGAATCACTGGACCCTGGGTATCTTAGAAAACTACTTATGCAAGGCTGTGAAGGAGCTTTTCATAAAGGCAGCTTCGAGGAGGTTAGAGCGATGCTCGATTTGATTGAAGCGTATTTCGTAGGGAACCAATACAACGACGAGTCTTTCGACAGTTTCGGGGGAACTGTTCGAGCAATTTACAGTCTAGTCCGAGAATGGAATTTACGTATATCTGCAGCTGAAAACGATGTTTCCCAGACGCACAACGATGTTTCTTAATACAGTCGCGTCAGAGCATGTATACCGCTTCACAGAAAGCATTGTCGGTACGGTGCTCGAAACGAATATTTTTAGTGGGGTGCTGTATAGGCGAAGCGTTATTGTAAGAGTAACCGGTCTATCGGTTTGTCAATCAACGGGTTTTAGAGGCACAGCGGCATAACCAGACGCGATAGTCTTCTCTATATTTTATGGAGTAAGTGCCAAAAAAAAGCGGCAAAGGCGACTGTTTATCTGATGCAGATGGGTGTGTATGAAGCAGGGGAAAGTTTTCAGATGCCGTAATGAGGTGCTGTGTGCTTGAGTCGCGTACCCACATCGGCGCTAAAAAAAAGAGAGGGACAATATGCCATCAGAAAATCATACCGTATCTGATAAGTCATTAGTCGAAAAAAGGTCTACAGGGGAAAAGACTCTCTTAGGCAGCAAAAGTGACGACCAGAGTGAAGGGCACCATAACGACGAGTATTCAATCGCCAGGAAAGAGCCGTCATTCTGTAGCTTCGAGAGAGACCAGAGGGCGTTGGTGCAAGAGCTGTCGGCGATATTCGAACAAACATGCGGAGAACTCAGCGCGACCCAAGCTTTGGGTGCGATGGGCACGATAACGGTTGACGCGAGCCGAAGTGTCATTTTCCTTTCACAGGGTGCTTTGCGTCTGTTAGGCATGAGCGCGGTCAGCGAAAATTCTGTAGAGCGTGACATGCTAGCCATGATCCACCACGATGATCGTTTGGCATTCGAACGGTTTGTACACAAGGAGCACAAACATAACGATTTGGTTTCAGTGATTCCTGAGCTGTTCAGGGTGTCAATAGAGAATGGAAAAGTACGCTGGATCAACGCTTATGGCGGAAAAGCGCCAGGTGAATGCACTGAAGAATCAGTCGTTTTGATTATTTTGCAGGATGTCAGTGAGAGGAAGCGGCAGTTAGCGAAATTGATGCGCAGTGATGCCTTGGTGATGGAAAAAAGCTATGAACTTGAGGCGTTGCGATCAGATTTTCTGCAATCACAAAAGGCTGCAGACAAAGCCGTTCGGGAAAAATCGCGTTTTTTGGCGGTGATGAGTCATGAAATACGTACACCCTTACACGGAATAATTGGATCATTACAGCTGTTGAGGGATGCCGGCCTCAATGGTCCCGCAAGGAAATTGCTGGCCTTAGCTACATCGAGTGCAGAGAGTCTGAGCAATATTGCCAACGATGTCATTGAGATATCACGGATGGAAACGGATGGCTTTGCGATCTCTCAGGAGCCTTTCGATTTCGTCGCCCTGGTACGAGAGGCCAGCGACTTCTGGAGACCTATGGCTGATGAAAAGGGCCTACTGCTGAAGTCATGTGTTGACAAAAGTGTGCCTCAGTTCGTGCTGGGTGATGCTGAAAAGCTGCGACAGGTTGTTAACAACTATCTAAACAATGCGATCAAATTCACCCATGAGGGTAACGTGACCTTGTGGGCGAGTTTAGACGATAGCAGCCTCGATTCGGATGCCAATAGCCTACAGGTTCGCCTTGAGGTAAGAGACACCGGGGTGGGAATAACAAAAGCCGATCAAAAGTTACTCTTCAAAGAATTTACCCAAATTCCGCAAGCATGCGACAGTCCCCCAGTAGGCACGGGGTTGGGGCTCGCAATTTGTCGAGCGCTGTGCTCACGCATGGGCGGGAATGTCGGTGTAAGTAGTGATATTGGCGTGGGCTCTACATTCTGGATGACGGTCCAGCTCAAGTCTATCAATGAGGCTGAAATTGTCGGGAATAGCGAAAAAAGTACGTTTGTGACAACCTCCGCCCAGTTGGGGCATTCCGCCTCAAGCTGAAGCCTCGGTAACGAAAACTGTCTGCGATAGCTGTTCGTTTGCAGCCGGGGCAGGCTGCAGTAGGGATCGGACTGGACGGCGCCATTCGTCAAGGTGAATACAACACACCGGGGTGTGATCTGGACGGCTACTCTGGTGACCTACAGTGTAAGCGAGCCGCCCCTCCGGACACGTTTGACACCCTATGCGAAGATTCTTTACAGTTCAAAAATATTGTAGAAAACCTGGATAACATGTTGTTATATAGGAATATACAGTTAAGCCTTGATAGGCTGGATGCGATGCGCTCAGGTAGGGGCGCAGGGTGCCCTGAGACGGTCTGCGGGCTAGCCATGCCGCAGCGTCATCGCCCGCCAGCTGCGGTCAGCGTCTCCAGGTGCGTTGTGCTATAAATGAGGCCGTCAGGGCAGAGACGAGCAAAAGTCTCGGTAGGAAGGGATGGAAAAGTTCGTAGCATTTGCACAGAGAAGTAAAGCCAGGTTCAGGAGCTGTTGTAACCGGCGAACGTGTCGTCACTGCGGCGTTAAGGGGCAACGTGATGACATGCGTCGCGTAACGGTTATTCGAGAAACTCGCCATCATCATGCTGTGCGCTTCCTTCTTAATCTACGTGGGTTGTTGCTTGGCAATAAGCCTTCTAAGCAGGGGTTCATAAAATACCTTTTCGGGCATAGATTTATGGCGTTGGATAGAAAGAAAGAACCGCGTTGGCTCTGCTTTAATTGTTTCATTCAGGTGTTGACACCAAAGGAGTATGCGCAGTTTCGGGACGCATACTATGAGGATTTAGTGGTGGAAGATGGTCAGCAAAAAGCAACGCAGTCGCTTGCGAGCATGGATGCAGTTTTTGATGCCCGCGAAGAGGCAACACAGTGACTACCAGCCCAAAACCTGATGTCGCCATCGCGCTGATTTTGCTGTGGAGTTTTCTGTTGACCGCGTGTGCCGGCATCGTTGCTGATCGTGATCCACCCAAAGTTAGTCTGGCCAGCTTCCGCAGCCTGCCTGTTGAGAGTGGTGCGCCGCGCTTTGAAATCACGTTACACGTGATTAATCCCAACGCAGAGACGTTGGACATCGCCGGTATTAGTTACTCCATCGCGATAATGGACAAGGAGTTGATCGTTGGTGTGGCTAACGATATCGCGCCGATAGAGGGTTATGGCGAGGGCGAAGTCACACTGGATGCTGGCTTACAACTGTTTGAGTTTGTGCGGCTGTTTACCGGGCTTGGTGATGCAGGGTCTAAACCATTAACCTATCGCTTCAAGGCGAAGATTGATTTCCATGGCTTGATGCCTACGCAACGCATAGAGGACGTCGGAGAGATCACCCTCAACTGACCTACACCTGTTGTTGTAGCATGTGGGCAAAGATGCCCAATATGATTAATGGGCATATAAATCTTATATGCCATGGCCAGAACGTCCAGAACAGACCATTGCGCGCGTCAGGATAGCCTTTCGCTATTTCTTGCAACAGGGCGTCGCGATGCCATACCCAGCCTGCATAGATACAAAACATGAAGCCAAGCAGCGGTTGGCCGTAGCGCGTGGTTAGTTTGATGACCGAGCCAAATAGCGTATCAAAGTTCAAAATAATGAAGCAGCTGGCCAAGGCGATCACCGTGCCGATAAGCATGGCTGCGGACCGGCGCTCGATACTGTGTTCTTCTACAACATAGGCTACAGGCGCTTCCAGCATGGAAATTGAGGAAGTGAGGGCGGCGATGCTCATGAGGAAAAAAAATGCAATAGCCAACAGGCTGCCAGTAAATCCCATGGTATCGAACAATTGAGGCAAGACAGTAAAGATAAGGGTATCCTCTGAAATTAGCGCGCCACCCTCGGTAAAAATCTCCACACCATTGTGCAGAGCGGCATACATAGCAGGCAGCACTAGGAAGCCGGCAAGCACCGCAATACCGACATCGACCAGAGTCACCCACCCACCAAGCGCCGGTAGATTCTCTTTATCATTAACATAGGACCCGTAAATTAGCATCGTGCCTACCCCTAGCGATAATGAGAAAAACGCTGAACCCAATGCGTCGATGATTAATTCGGTTGAAAGTGCACGGGTGACGTCTGGCAATAAATAGATCTTCAGGCCTTGCTCGGCGCCATCGAGCGTTAGCACATACATCGAAAGAGCGACTAGGGTAAGTAGGAGCGTGGGCATCAGTCGTTCTGACCATCGCTCAATCCCTCGCTGCACGCCCGCGGAGACAATGATGATGGTTATTGCAATGAATAATCCGGCAAACACTGTGTTCCGGACCAAGCCGAAGGCCGTAAGCCACGCCGGCAGGCTGGATAAACGGAAGAGGTCCGCCACATAAGCCAGGCCGAAGGCAATCATCCAGCCAGCGACGATAGCATAAAAGCTTAAAATCAGGCTTGCCACGATGCAGCCTGCAATACCACTAGCGGCTCCAATGTTGCCGAGTAACCGGTTAGGTGAGATATTGCGCAAGGCAGTGACGGCATTGGTGTGTGCGTGGCGACCGATGATCAGTTCCGCCATTAACACCGGATAGGCGAGAACAAATGCAAGTAACAGATATATCAGGAGAAATGCACCGCCGCCATTGCTTGCAGCCTGAGTGGGGAAGCCCCAGACATTGCCCAGGCCGACTGCGCTACCGGCCGCGGCTGCAACAAATCCGAAGCGGGATGTGAACTCGCCTCGAGGTGATACCATAGCGGACCCCTAGGTGCTGTTATTCGGGCCACAGTGTAACACGCGCTTTTTACAGTGTTGTAAGGACCGGGTGGGCCGCCCGTATTGTTCGGTGCCTGAGGAGAAAAGTTTATGTTATGCTGCTCAGGGTGTGAAGTCATGCCACTTGGTAGCGCGGGGTTTCTTTCAACGCGGCTCACGTTGGCCGGATACCTCTGCGAGTGTGGGGGAATTGGTATACAC
>JABSPW010000038.1 GCA_013214285.1 Halioglobus sp.
GAATTCGCATGCCATCGACCACCGTCTGGAGAGGCGAAATGCAGATCAGTTCGCCGTCCTGTAGTCCGCTGCTGACGCAAGGGACGACGTGCGGAGGTAGAGCTGGAGCTGGCCGAGCCCAGCGTCTGGGAAGATCCCGAGCGTGCCAAGGTGCTTGGCCAGGAGCGCGCTTCCCTAGAGCAGGTGGTTCACACCATTGAGAAGCTGAATGCCGGGGGCACCGATGCCGCTGAGCTTTTGGAGCTCGCGGCCGCTGAAGACGACGCCGCCACAGTCGCAGAAATCGAGAGTGAGATTGGCGGTCTTGTCAGCTTGCTGGAACGGCTGGAATTCCGGCGTATGTTCGCAGGTGACATGGATGACAGTAATGCGTTTCTCGATATACAGGCTGGTTCTGGCGGCACGGAGGCGCAGGATTGGGCCGAAATGTTGCTGCGCATGTACCTGCGTTGGGGTGAGGATAAGGGCTTCAAGGCGGAGCTGGTCGAGGTGTCCGGCGGCGATGTTGCAGGCATCAAGAGCGCGACTATCAATTTCGAAGGCGAATATGCCTTTGGGTGGTTACGCACGGAGATTGGTGTACATAGGCTGGTACGAAAATCGCCCTTCGATTCAGGCAACCGGCGGCATACCTCCTTCGCGTCGGTATTTGTAGCGCCCGAGATCGATGACAGCATCGAAATTGACGTTAATCCGTCGGATGTGCGCACAGACACCTATCGCGCCTCTGGTGCGGGCGGGCAGCATGTCAACAAGACCGATTCGGCGGTGCGGCTGACTCATGAGCGTAGCGGAATCGTGGTGCAATGTCAGAGCGAACGTTCCCAGCATCAAAACCGTGATAAGGCATGGAAAATGCTCCGCGCCAAACTTTACGAGCAGGAGGTTATGAAGCGGCGGGAGATGGCCCAGGCCACTGAAGACAGCAAGGCGGACATTGGCTGGGGCAGCCAGATTCGATCTTATGTGCTTGATGATTCCCGAGTGAAGGATCTGCGCACAGGTGTAGAAACCAGTAATACACAGGCGGTGCTTGACGGCAGCATCGATCAATTTATTGAGGCGTCGCTGAAAAGCGGGCTGTAAGAGAGCAACCATGAGTGATGAACAGGCGAAGCCTGAGCCGCAGAATGAAAACAGGCTAATTGCGGAGCGCCGCGGCAAGCTCGCGCAACTGCGGTCTCAAGGCATCGCCTTTCCCAACGACTTCCGGCGCAGTGCTACGGCAGCGGATCTGCAGGGTGAATTCGGTGGGTGCAGCAAGGCGGATTTGGAGACAGCCAACAGGGAGTATGCGGTAGCCGGCCGCCTGATTCGCAAGCGCGGAGCCTTCCTGGTGCTGCAGGACGGAACGGACCGGATTCAGCTCTATATTGATCGCAAGGCTCTCGATGAGCAGACGCTGGCTTTGACGAAGGGCTGGGACCTCGGCGATATTGTCGGGGCGTGGGGTCACTTGCACAAGTCGGGGAAGGGCGATCTCTACATCAATATGAAAGGAGCGCGTCTATTGACCAAGGCCCTGCGGCCGCTGCCCGACAAGCACCATGGCCTAGCAGATCAGGAGATGCGTTACCGGCAGCGATACGTCGATCTGATTGTCAATCCCGAATCACGTGAGGTGTTTCGCGTGCGGTCAAAGGCTATCGAGTTTATTCGCGATTATCTGAGGGAGTTGGACTTCATGGAAGTCGAGACGCCGATGATGCAACCCATCCCCGGTGGTGCGGTGGCGCGACCTTTTATCACGCACCACAATGCCTTGAACATGGACCTTTACTTGCGCATTGCACCGGAGCTCTACCTCAAACGTCTGGTGGTGGGCGGTTTCGAGCGCGTATTTGAGATCAATCGCAGTTTCCGCAACGAAGGCCTGTCAACGCGGCACAACCCCGAGTTCACCATGTTGGAATTCTATTGGGCCTATGCGGATTACCAGGATGCAATGAATCTGACAGAGGATATGCTGCGCAGGCTCGTCGTAGCCGTCGCCGGTGATACTGTGGTGCCCTACCAGGGCAGTACGCTTGATTTTTCTCAGTCTTTCCAGCGGCTTACCGTGGTCGAGGCGATACAAAAATATAATCCGGACACCGATCCTGTTCAGTTACATGACCAGGAGCAGGCGCGGCAACTTGCAGTTGATCTTGGCATTGAACCTCAGAAAACTTGGGGGCTGGGCAAGGTGCAGATCGAAATTTTTGAGAAAACGGTAGAGCATCGTCTGGAACAACCCACTTTCATTACCGCCTATCCGACGGAGGTCTCGCCGCTGGCGCGACGCAACGATGATGACCCCTTTGTCACTGATCGCTTTGAGTTTTTCGTTGGCGGTCGTGAGCTTGCGAACGGCTTTTCCGAACTCAATGATGCGGAGGACCAGGCGGAGCGTTTTGCGGCTCAGGTAGCGCAAAAGGAAACCGGAGATGAGGAAGCCATGCACTTTGACCATGACTACATCCGTGCGCTGGAATACGGCCTACCTCCCACCGCGGGTGAGGGTATCGGTATTGACCGGCTGGTTATGCTTCTTACCGATATGCCATCAATTAGGGATGTTCTGCTTTTTCCTCATATGCGGACTGAAGCGTGAACGGTGTCAGTGAAATAAAGTCTCCTTGGTGGCACACTTACCTGAATGCGTTACACTCGCTGTAGTCGGCACTGCTTGAGGATGGGACCTTGTGCGAGACCCGTAGATTTTGTCTGGCTGTTGCAGCCCTGTCCGTATTTTTGCAGGGCTGTGCCTTGTCGTCCTCTTCGCAGGACCAGAAATCCACTATCGGTGAGTCACCCGTTCCGGAATTACATCTCAATCTGCCCGATCAGCCAGACGCCTCCTGCATGTGTTCGGATACCGAGACTGCTGATTATAACCTGCTGGAGAAGGGTTTTCGTGCATTAAACGCGGGCGACCACAAAGAGGCGGTGAATTATTTCAGGCGTTACCAACGCTTGGAGGGATCAGCTGTAGTTGATTGGGAGGCTGAGATCGCGGTCGCCTATGACAAAATGTTCCCTAACAGCCCGTATTATAATTCAAAGGCCGCTAGTGAGTCTTATCACCGGCTGAAGCGGGAGCAGCCTGAAACAGTCGATATACACCAGACCATCATATTAATGCGAGATGCGCTAGCGATTTTTGTCGCACTGCACGAAAAGATCGACGATGAGCAAAATAGGATCGACGAACTTGCAGAGACGCTGGAGAAGCGCGAGGAAGCCCTCAAGCGATTGCGTGAGCTGACTCTGGGTCAGTAGGCAGTTGCACCGTAAAGGTAGAGCCTCCACCTGGTTGGCTTTTCACACGGATACTGCCGCCCATCAACTCGCAGAAGTTGCGGCAAATTGCCAGCCCTAGCCCAGTGCCTCCATAGTTAGCGCTGGTAGATAAGTCCGCTTGTACGAATGCGTCAAAAACTTTGTCAATTTGCGCGTCGCTCATCCCGATACCGGTATCTTTTACGGCGAACTCCACCCAGTGCGGACGTTCCGATAGCGTTCTCGCGCTGACGCTAATGCGACCTTGTTGGGTGAACTTGTTTGCGTTGCTTAGCAAATTGGTAAAAACCTGCCTAAATTTCGCCGCGTCGCTGTGGAAGTTGGGTAACTGCTGCAGGCTTTCCAGGTACAGTTCATTCTGGTTTTTCTTTAGCAGTGGCGATAAAACATCGCAGGCTTGGTGGATGATATCTGCGGGGTTAAAGTCGATACAGTAAAGGGACATTTTCCCCGTTTCAATCTTGGACAAGTCAAGGATGTCATCAATTAGCGTCAGCAACTGTTGTCCGGAATTGCCGATGGTTCCGAGGTCCTGCTGCACCTGTTCCCGATTAATGTCCCCCCGGTCACCCATTTCATCTTGCAGCATTTCGCTGTAGCCTATGATGGCGTTGAGCGGTGTACGTAGCTCGTGGCTGACGTTTGCCAGGAATACACTTTTTGCTGCATTAGCCTTGTCTGCGGCGTCTCTGGCTCGACGAACGTCGTAGATGGCATTACGTAACTTATCGGACATATCGTTGAAGGCACTGGCGAGATCGCCCAGCTCTCCGGTATCGTCGATGTTATTGATCCGGTAGTTGAGGTCTCCATTACCGATACGCTCAGTGCCTTTCTTCAGTCGTTTCAGTGAGCGGTTGGTATAGCTTACGAGGTAGTATCCCAGGATCGCAGTAAGAAATATTGAAGAAAAAAACGCTATGACGGTAATTCGGTCCGTCAGGGCGATCGTGCGATCGATGATATTGGCGCGTTGAGAGGCAATAAATGCCTGGCGTTGCTCCAATGACTGCAAGCGCTGATTGACCTCCAAAAACGGCAGTGGATCATTCATATCCAGATCGAAATCCATGTCATTGTAGCCACGGTAGAACTGCAGCCAGCCTTTCAGTAATTGATTGCTGCTTTCCCATAACGCGTCATAGTCCGCCTCGGTCACCCCGCGGCTCAGCCTACCCAGTCTCTGGATCTTGTTGCCGATCGCGCCAATGGACTCCTCTGCCTGACGCAGCTCCTTACGTTCCAGTTGATCTTCAGTGGTCTCACGCAGGGTCGCAAGGATGAGCACCTGTTGCCTCTGGTCCTCCAGCAGCTGCTCGATTTCAGTAGATAACTGTGCTGCGCTAACTGACTCACGGTAGGCCTCCATACTTTCGTTCCTCGCGAAACTACCCCAAAAGTGCGTGCCGACGTTGACTGCGAACAGGACCAGGATGGTCACGAGGGAGAGTGTCAGTTGGCGGCGTAAACTCATGATCGCATCAGTTTTTGAATTTTGACCAACAGTCCGGGAAAATCCACTGGTTTAGTGGCGTAGTCATCGCATCCCGCTTGCAGTGCGTAAGCTTTGTGATCCTCCGTGGCGTGTGCGGTGAGAGCGATGATGGGTATGTGGCTGATATTGTCGTCCTCTTTCGCCCTGCGACTGGCGGCCCAGCCATCCATTATGGGCAAGTTCATATCCATTAGCACGATACTCGGTTGTGCTGACAGCATAGTGTCCAGCGCCTGTTGTCCATTGTCTGCCGTGAGCACGTCCAGGCCAGCGCGCTTCAGGCGTCGTACCATCATGTTGCGGTTAAGTTCGTTATCCTCTACTAGCAGCACTGTTCCAGCTGTTTTCATTCTAAGGAGCCACTAACCTGGTGGATAAGCAGGGCCTCGTCAATGCCCTTGACGGTGATTTCCCTGCTGAGGCCGATTGCATAGCGTCTCTTTAAAGCCTTGAGCGTGCTGTCCGAGATCTGGATTTCACCGCCTGCCGTCACATCTTCGATACGCGATGTGACATTCATGGCGTGTCCCACGAAACCGTATTTGCTGCGCCTCTCAGAGCCAATATTCCCTGCGATGACGTCGCCGGTATTAATAGCGATACCGGTGTGCAGCTTGGGAAAGCCCTCGGCTTCATTGATGGTATTGATTTCCAGCATAGCCGCTTGCATGGCCAGTGCGCATTGCACTGCGCGGTCTTCATCGTCGCACCCGCGCTGCGGGGCGCCGAAAACGGCTAGGATGGCATCACCGATGAATTCATCGATGGTGCCATGGTGCGCCATGATGATATCCGTCATTGTTCCCAGGTAACGGTTGAGCAGGGTAACGACCTGGGAAGGGGCGAGATTTTCGCTGAGAGTGGTGAAACCACGAATATCGGACATCATGATGCTGACGCGCCGCAGGTCTCCCCCGAGTTCAAGCCCCTCAGGCCGCTCGAGTATATCGGTGACAATTTCATCTGAGAGGTAGCGGCCGAAGGTCGCGCGAATGAATTTTTCGTTGCGCTCTAATTGCTGTCTGTACTGTTCCTCCCGATCATGCCAGCGTTTGCGTTCGATTCCAGCTTTGATACGGGCCTGCAGCAAGACCGGGTTGAAGGGCTTGAACAGGTAGTCATCTGCACCAGACTCTATGCATTCGATAATCCCGTCCATGTCCTGATTTCCGGATATCACGATGACCGGCGTGGCCCGCCAATCCGGATGCTCCTTTATGCGACGCAGTACTTCGCGCCCATCGAGGCCGGGCATTAGTAAGTCAAGGAGTACGACATCCACGTCGCTCTGTGCTAGAGCCTGCAGTGCCTCTTCCCCGCTTGCTGCCGTGATAACGAAGTGCCCCATTCGAGACAGACTGCGTGCGACTAACTCCCTGTTTTCCTTCAGATCATCCACGGCAAGGATAAAGCCTGGCTCGGATGGCGGTAGGGCGTTTTCAATCCGCGCGCTCCCAGCAGGGCCTGAATGGGCTGCCTCTAAGGCCGCCAGCAGACCTGACAGTCCAGTTTCTAGCGACGGGTGGTCCTGCCCGACATCTTCACGCAGCATTTCTGCATAGCCACGCAGGGCGGTAAGGACATTCATCAGATCGTGGGTACTGGTCGATTGGTCAGCGGTATTGCGCAGGTGTTCCAGTCGCACAGCGGCCTCTAGCAGGTGCGAAAAGTCCTCAATCGTTTCCGCCGCTAACGCCGCCTCTGCTCGGGAAAAGGCCTGCCGGATCGCTTCAATGTGCGACAGTAGCTGGTCCATCCATTGGGCGTCCCGATCGCTGGTTTCGGTGCTCATGACCGGTCTGCCGGGCTCTTAGACTTGTTTTGGCTCATCGTCTCGTCAAGCGGGGTGGCGAATTAAATCGTCGGACAGGGGCGCGGCCAAAGCGCGCGCCCCTGAGCTCTGCTGCGATATAGAGAGTATAGCGAGCTGCGTAGTCCTGTGGAAATGCTGAATTATTGGTCCGGTTATCCTCGCGCCAGCTATTTTCACGTCAGAGGTGCGCTTTGCCAAAACTTTGGGTTACTATTGCGTTCGCTGCCGGGATTTCGCTTACAAGGGGATGCATTTCTCATGCTGCAACAAGTAGAGATATTCAATGGCCTGTCATCGGAAGAGCTGGACGCGCTAGCTGCCAGCAGCACCAGTCGTTCATTTCCAAAAAATACGGTGGTGATCCACGAGAATGATCCCGCAGATTCTCTCTTTGTCATTGAGACGGGTAAGGTCAAGGTGTACTGCAGCGACAAAAACGGGAAGGAGTTCATCATGAATACTCAGAGCGTCGGGGATTACTTCGGCGAACTGGCGTTATTAGATGATTCCACCCGCTCTGCCTCCGTTCGCACCGTAGAGAAGTCCAGTTTTTGCATAATTTACAAGGAAGACTTCAATAGGGTGTTAGATCAGCATCCGAATATTGCCCGTCAGTTGGTGAGAAATTTAGCACAGCGCGTGCGCAAACTGACTGCCGATGTCAAGAGTCTAGCGCTGCAGGATGTGTATGGTCGTGTTGCTAATGTCTTGATGGACCTTTCTGAGGAGCGCGGCGACGGGTCACTCTATATCCCGGAAAAATTGACCCAACAGGATATAGCTGATCGCGTAGGAGCGTCTCGTGAGATGGTTGCGCGAATACTGAAAGATCTCACCATTGGTGAATATATTCGCTTCGAAGGCCGACATATCATCATCAATACGCGCTTGCCGGCAAAGTATTAACTCGATCCTTCGTTTTCGGCCTGGTTGACGGTGAGCTTGAGTCGGCCGCTGGCCAGTTTCGCATTCACTTCGTCTCCAATTGCCACCTGGTCACTTGCCCGCAGTACCGTACCCTGGCCGGTGGTCACAATCGCGTAGCCGCGCTGCAGGACGCCCAGTGGACTCAGTGAGTCGAGCATCTTTTGCAGGTGGTTCAATCGTTTCGCTGCGGTGCCCAATCGGTGATGCAGGCTACTGTCCAGCTGCTGCCGCGCCTGGCGTGCCACTTGCGCACTGTGCAGCAAGCGAGGCAAGGGTGAGTGAGCGCCAAGTCGGCTCGCTTTTAGCGCTAGGTCGTCGCGGCACCGGCGCAACAAGTTGCGCTGTCCAAGGATTAATCGTTGTTCCAGGTCGTCCAGACGCTGTTGGTTCTCCCGGATCTGAGCGCCAGGGTGCCTGAGGCGGCGTTTGAGATAACCGAGCTGCGTGTCGGTATTGCGCAAGTGACGGTGCATCAGTCGAACCAGGTGTTCCCCCCTATTGCGCAAGCGGTGCTGATATTCCTGGTGATCCGGACTGAGTAATTCTGCCGCCGCTGAGGGAGTCGGTGCCCGATAGTCGGCTACCATGTCGGCGATGGTGAAGTCCACCTCGTGACCGACAGCACTGACGACTGGCAAAGTGCTCGCCGCAATAGCTCTGGCCACTGCTTCTTCATTGAAAGCCCATAAGTCCTCCAGTGAGCCGCCGCCTCGGCCCACGATTATGGCGTCCAGGTCGATCTGGCCGGTGTTATGCCAGCGGTTGACGGCCTCTATTGCGGCGCTGATGCGCCCCGCGGCGCTGTCACCCTGGACTGGCACGGGTAAGAGAAAGATCTCAATGGCGGGACAGCGCCTGCGCAGTACTTGCAATATGTCCTGGACGGCGGCTCCGGTCGGAGACGTCACGATGGCCAAGCGGGCGACCGACTGGGGTAAGGGTTGCTTGCGCTCTCCTGCAAACAGTCCCTCGCTCTGCAGTTTTGTCTTTAGCTTTTCGAAAGCGGCTAGCAGCGCCCCGGCACCGGTTTGTTCCAGGTGTTCCACGATCAATTGGAATTCACCGCGTCCCTCATACAGCGACACCCGTGCGCGCAGTCGCAGCGCATCGCCGTTCGCCGGCAGAAAGTGTACTCGCTGATTGCGATTGCGGAACATGGCACAACGCACCTGGGCATTGCCGTCTTTCAGGGAGAAATACCAGTGTCCGGATGTGGGTGCGGCGAAGTTGCTGACCTCGCCTGCTACCCAGATGAAATCGAAGTGACTGTCCAGCAGCGATTTAACCTGTCGGTTCAGTTGACTGACGGTCAGTGGGGTGGCCGAATCGTCAGAGGTCTGGAGGTGGTCCAAATGCTTGTGGTTCCAGTGATGAACCCAAGCCAGTGTACTCGATCCGGCGCGGAATAGCATTTGGCTTTATGTCGGTGACGGGGATAAATCGTGTTAGTCTGTGGCGACGTTATGCTGCCCGGCGGTTGCACCTTGCCCTAGTCCCTCCATGTGCCAATTGTAATGCAGGTCCCTAGTCTCTATAATGCCGCGTTTTGGAGATCCCCCGATGCTGCGTATCGCCCAGGAAGCACTCACATTTGACGATGTATTGCTGTCTCCAGGGTACTCCGAGGTGGTCGCCACGGATGTTTCGCTCGCCACGCGCCTGACCCGCGATATCGACCTGAATATTCCCATGGTGTCTGCTGCTATGGATACCGTTACCGAGTTCAGGCTCGCTATCGCCATGGCTCAGGAGGGTGGCATCGGTGTGATTCATAAGAGCATGACCGTTGCCGAGCAGGCGGAGCAAGTCCGCAAGGTAAAAAAGTTTGAGAGTGGCGTGGTTAAGGATCCCATCACCATACAACAAGATGCGACGATAGCCGACCTGACTGAACTGACCAGCGCGCATGGTATTTCCGGGGTGCCCGTTCTGCGCGGTGAAGACCTCGTGGGCATTGTCACCCGGCGCGATGTTAGATTCGAGTCCAATCCACAGAAGCTGGTCTCTGCCATCATGACGTCACGGGATAAACTGGTGACAGTTAAAGAAGGTGCAGGCATGGCAGAAGTGCAGAAATTGCTGCACCAGCACCGGATTGAGAAAATTCTGGTGGTAAACGATGGGTTTGATTTGTGCGGTATGATCACCGTAAAAGATTTCGACAAGGCCGAAAGTTATCCGAACGCCTGCAAGGATTCCTATGGCCAGTTGCGTGTAGGCGCTTCGGTGGGAACTAGCGCGGATACGGATGAGCGAGTAGAGGCCCTGATAGCGGCGGGAGTTGATGTGCTGGTGGTGGATACCGCGCACGGGCATTCGCGCAACGTGATAGACCGCATCAAGCAAATAAAGAGCAGTTATCCCTCTATCCAGGTTATTGGGGGCAATATTGCAACCGGCGAGGCCGCCGCGGCGCTCGCCGAGGCGGGAGTTGATGGCGTCAAGGTTGGTATAGGCCCTGGCTCTATCTGCACGACGCGCATCGTAACGGGAACGGGTGTGCCCCAGATTTCGGCTATTGCGAATGTCAGTGCAGCCTTGAAGGATACGGGGATACCTCTGGTCGCCGATGGTGGCATTCGTTTTTCAGGGGATATTGCCAAGGCTATCGTGGCCGGCGCGCACTCGGTTATGGTGGGCAGTCTCTTTGCGGGCACCGAGGAAGCGCCTGGCGAGGTGGAGTTATACCAAGGCAGAACCTATAAAGCTTATCGTGGCATGGGTTCGTTGGGCGCAATGGCCCGCACTCAGGGTTCCTCGGATCGCTATTTCCAGGACGCTAGCAAGGGGGCAGAAAAACTGGTCCCGGAGGGCATTGAAGGACGCGTCCCATATAAGGGACCAGTCGCTACCATCATCCATCAGTTCATGGGTGGTGTGCGGTCTGCGATGGGCTATACCGGTAGTGCCAACCTGGAGACCATGCGAACCCGACCCGAGTTTGTGCGGGTTACAGGGGCAGGGATGGCAGAGAGCCATGTCCACGACGTATCGATCACCAAGGAAGCACCAAACTACCCGGTAAGTTAGCAATTAGGCCGGATCTGGGATGAGGCGCCGGTTTTGGCGTAAGGCGCCCTAGCTTGATTTCCCTGCGGAGCGAAAAAGGAATCCGACCCTTATTGTGATGAGAGCAGATATACACAATCAAAAAATCCTCATCCTGGACTTTGGCTCCCAGTACACACAATTGATCGCACGCCGAATACGGGAGGTCGGTGTGTACAGTGAAATTCATGCTTTCGATCTCAGTGAGGAGGCGATTCGCGCGTTTAACCCCAATGGCGTTATTCTTTCTGGTGGTCCTGAATCAGTATCGCATAGCACCTCTCCGCGTGTGCCCGTTTGTGTCTTTGATCTGGGCATTCCTGTTCTTGGGATCTGCTATGGCATGCAGGCTATGGCCGAGCACTTTGGAGGCAAGGTAGCGGGATCAGCGGTGAGTGAATTCGGTTATGCGCAACTTCGTCTCGTGGGCACGGAAGGTCTGCTGCATGACATTCGCGATCATTTAGACGACCAGGGCGTCGGCTTACTCGATGTCTGGATGAGCCACGGTGACAAAGTGGTCGATCTTCCTCACGAATTCCATATCATTGCGGAAACTGAGAGCTGTCCGATTGCCGGGATGGCTCATAAGGAAAAGCCGTTTTACGGAATCCAGTTTCATCCCGAAGTGACGCACACACGGCAAGGCACACGGATATTAGAGCACTTTGCCCTCGAGGAATGTGGATGTGATCGGCTTTGGACCGCTGCTAATATTGTCGAGGATGCCATAGAACGCGTGCGGGCCCGCGTGGGCCGTGGCAAGGTCATATTGGGTTTGTCTGGTGGCGTAGATTCTTCCGTGGTGGCAGCACTTTTACACCGGGCCATCGGCGAACAGCTGACCTGTGTCTTCGTTGATAATGGTTTGTTGCGGCTGCACGAAGGCGATCACGTCATGGAGATGTTTGCTCGCAATATGGGGGTAAAAGTCTTGCGCAGGGACTGTGAATCTCTTTTCCTAAAAAAATTAGAGGGTGTGTCTGACCCTGAGGCAAAGCGCAAGGTTATTGGTAATACGTTTATAGAGATATTCGATGAGGAGGCAGGTAAGCAGCGGGATGTCGGCTGGCTCGCACAGGGAACGATATACCCTGATGTCATAGAGTCCGCTGGCGCTAAAACTGGAAAGGCGCACACTATCAAATCGCACCACAATGTCGGCGGTCTACCGGAGAATATGACTCTGGAGCTAGTGGAGCCACTGCGGGAACTGTTCAAGGATGAGGTGCGCGAGATTGGTCTGGAGCTGGGGTTGCCCTACGACATGGTCTATCGGCACCCCTTCCCCGGCCCCGGACTGGGCGTACGCATTCTGGGTGAGGTTCGGAAGGAGTATGCGGATTTGCTGCGTCTAGCCGATGCAATCTTTATTGAGGAGCTGCACCGGGAGGACTACTATCACAAAACCAGCCAGGCATTTGCCGTTTTCCTGCCGGTAAAGTCTGTTGGTGTCGTGGGCGATGGTCGGCGCTACGAGTATGTCATTGCGCTGCGCGCGGTAGAGACGGTTGATTTTATGACGGCTCGCTGGGCGCAATTGCCCTATGAACTGCTTGAGCGCACCTCAAACCGCATCATCAACGAGATTCCAGGTGTGTCCCGCGTTACCTACGATATCAGCAGTAAACCCCCGGCAACCATCGAGTGGGAATGACCCCTTGATTTCAGACGAGGAATGGATGCGCAAGGCTATCGATCTGGCTGAAGTGGCTGCGGTGAAGGGTGAGGTGCCCGTTGGTGCTCTGGTAGTCCGGGATGACGACATTTTGGGTGAGGGCTTTAACCAAGTTATCAGTGCTTGCGACCCAAGTGCACATGCCGAAATAGTAGCGCTGCGCGCCGCAGCAAGATGTGTCGGGAATTACCGTCTGCCGGGTACCACCTTGTATGTCACTATCGAGCCTTGCGCGATGTGTGCAGGGGCTATCGTGCACGCGCGGATAGAGAGACTAGTTTTTGGGGCGAGGGAACCTCGATCGGGTGCCGTATGTAGTGCTTGTAATCTGCTCGAAGAGGGGCGTTTTAATCACCGTGTGACGTGGCAGGAGGGTATTTTCGCGGGAGAGGCAGCGAGTTTACTACTAAATTTTTTTAGGATGAGACGATAGATGTCATCCGCTTTGACTTTCTCAGATTAGGCGACCTCGGCTTTCTTCTCCGCGCTGTTATGTTCTTTCTTGACCCGCTTTAACTCAGAACGCTGCCACTGTTCCCAGTAGTCCATCGACTCTCCGATGGCGATAATCTGTGCTGGCTCGCACTGCCTAGACTCTTTGGGCTTTTTGCGCAGGAGGGTCTGAAGCGCGAACTTGAGGTTTTTGGCGATAATTGAGAACCCGCCGCGCCCATAAGTCCAACAGAATTTAGCCAGATCTTTGTAACGATGGTTTTTGATAAATACCTTGAGATATGCGTACATCTGGAAAAATTCAACTTGGCTACGAGATAAACCAGCGAATTCTAGCGCGCCACCGATCTGTTTGTTGTAATCGTCCCAATCGGTTGACACGATCCTGTAACCGCCATCACCTTTCGCTGCCAGCCTCGCCACCTCCGTGCCAGGGTAGGGCACCATGATGCCGAAAATGGGCAGCTCGGGGTTCAACTTTACCACCAGGTCAACAGTGTCTTTGAGCGTATCGACCGTCTCATCTATCTGTCCAAGGATGCAGAATGTCTCCACCCAGAGACCGGCCCGCCGCGTGCATTCTCGGGCGGCGAGCATCATCTCCATGGTTGTGCCTTTGCCTATTTTTCTCAGTTGCTCCTCACTGCCGGTTTCGATGCCCAGCCCAATGCCGGAGCAGTTGCTTTCTTTCATCAGTTTACACAGTTCATCGTCGATAAACCGCACATGCGTGCCGGCGTTCCACATAAGCTTTTTATGCACATTCCCCGCAATTTTTTTGCGCAGCAGATCTTTGACCCAGGGTAGGTTGACGGTAAAAATTTCGTCACCATAAGAAATCTTTTCAGCACCGTACCGGGATGCAAGGTCGTTGATTTCCTCAATGATACTTTCGGCAGAGCGATGGCGCACAAACTTGCCGTTCGGGTTCATGCAGAATTTGCAGGAAAAGGGACAACCTCGTGAGGCCTGCAGGTAGTATTGTTTGGCAGGGGGCAGTAAGTCCCAGGCGGGCACTGGTATCTCATTGATATCAACGATCCGTTCTCGTGGTGATGTCTTCACCAGTTGTCCATTTTTACTGCGAAAAACGAGCCCATCAATCTTATCAAGGGACGTCGAATTAGCGTGAGCCTGACATAATTGCAGGAAGGTGAGTTCTCCCTCACCGTACACGACGATGTCAAACTGTGAGAACTCCTCCATGCTGGCTTCAGGTAGCGCGGTCACGTGAACGCCGCCAACAACTTGTAGGGGTGCGACTTTGCCTCCATCGATAACCATTTGGGCGACTTTTGCGGCGGGCTTTATTTCGTTCGTAAAAGCCGTGTAGGCAACGATATCTGGAGCAAATGATTCAATCCTTTCCAAGGTGTCGTCAAAGCCCATGCGTTCAAACTTACAGTCGATCAGTTTGATGTCACAATCCATATGTTCCCGCAGGTAGGCGGCCAAGTATGCGATGCTTGGCCTTACAAAGTCTGGAGTGTCATACCATGGTTCGGAGACGTGGAACACCGGTGGATTGACGAGGACAACTTTTAGCTTTGACATCTTAGGGTCTAATTCCGGCTAGTGGTGCGCGCTAAACCCCTCAAAACGAGGGGTTTTTAGGGCTATCATTATCGTTGAATTGTAGCAACTTGTCATTTAATCACCAGCTTTGGCTAACATACTACAAAGAGCGCAGGCAGGGGTTGATGTGATCGGGATGGGTGTTTGAAAACACAATCCAGGTCACACTCTTAACTACAAAAATACGGGACACGCAGAAGTTGGGCACTCTGTTTATTCCTATAGCCGCTGAAAGCCCAAGGGAAAGGGGTCCTTAAGCAGCTCTTGGCGGCACCGATAAGCGTTCCAATGCTATAAGGGCAACGCAATACGACCTGCCCAAAAATGGGAAACATCTGTAAACTGACGGCTGCTGAGATTGTGGGCATATTGGGAGGCGCCAACCACCTATGTCACCAGAACTATCATTGATTTGCCCTATGTACAATGAGGAGGAAAATATCGACCTCCTCTTGTCAGAGGTGACGACTGCTCTAGAGAGTAGCCAGATTTCTTATGAGATTATATGCGTTAATGATGGCAGCACGGATAATTCGTTAAAGCTCTTGATTGACAAGAAATCCGACTATCCCGCGTTACGGATTTTGAATCTTTCCAGGAATTTTGGTAAGGAGGCCGCGTTAACCGCCGGATTGTCCGCTGCCGTTGGTGATGCAGCAATACCTTTTGATGCTGACCTGCAGGACCCACCTGAGGTGATTGGCAGACTGATCGCCGAATGGCGAAAGGGTTACGATGTTGTGCTGGCTATGCGTTCTGACAGGGCCAGCGATCACCCAGCCAAGCGAGTATCTGCTTCGCTGTTCTATAAATTTCATAATAAGATCTCGAAACAAAAAATCCCCGAGAATGTTGGGGACTTTCGGCTGATGAGTCGGCGTGTCGTTAAGGAAATTTTGCAACTCCCCGAGAATCAGCGTTTCATGAAAGGTCTTTTTTCCTGGGTCGGTTTCAAAACCACGACCATCGAGTATGAGCGCTTGGGCCGTCATGCGGGTGCGTCAACCTTCAATGCCTGGGCACTCTGGAACCTCGCGCTCGAGGGGCTGACAAGCTTTAGTACGGCGCCCCTAAGACTATGGCTATATCTGGGACTGTTCTTTTCTACAATCGCATTTTTTGTTGGTACTTTTATCGTTTTTACTACTTTGTTTTACGGTAGCGATGTGCCGGGCTATGCTTCAATGATAGTTGTTGTATTGTTTTTAGGTGGAGTGCAGCTTATGAGTGTAGGGGTGTTGGGTGAGTATATTGGTCGCATATATCTCGAATCGAAGAGAAGGCCCAGCTATATTATCGAAGGTGAATACTAGTTCCCCGTACTGATGGATCTCTATGCTTACCAGGACATGCGACGACTGCAGGAAGAACACTGGTGGTTCAAGGCACGTAGAGAGATACTGAGTGAGGTGCTGAGTGGCTTGAGATTACCTCGTGATGCCGACATATTGGAAATTGGATGTGGCACGGGTGGTAACCTCTTAATGCTGAGCCGCTTTGGTAATGTGTGTGGTATGGAGATGCATGAGGAGTCGGCAGGCTATGCTATGAAAAATTCTGTCGCCGATGTTCGCACTGGCTCTCTGCCTTACCAAGTTCCCTTTAGTAAAAAATTTGATCTTATCTGCTTGCTGGATGTGCTTGAGCATATTGAGGAGGATGAATCTGCTGTCGGCGCCTTGAAGGATCTTCTCAAGCCAGGTGGGAGAGTGGTGATCACGGTTCCGGCGTATCAATGGATGTTTGGTAGGCATGATAAAATGCTGCATCACTTTCGGCGGTATAGCAGAAAAAATCTGTGTGCACTTTTCTCTTTACACAATTTTTGTATAGCGAAGGAGTCATACTTCAATACTTTTTTGTTTCCAGCTGCGGTAGTCAGTAGGATGATGGAGTATTGGAATGATGGCGATAGGCCAAAGTATGCCCAGCCTACGGCATGGATAAACGCTTTATGCTATCGAATGTTCCGGTTTGAAAGGTTGCTACTCAAAGAACTCAATTTGCCTTTCGGGTGTTCTTTATTGCTGGTGACTAAGCCAGCAATTGTAAGATGAGCTTAGTCGTTGAGCTGGCGGGCTTTTAGTACGTAGCACTGAGTCCAAAGTAGCCAGTCCAGCCGCGTTCCGCGGATGGCCCGCTCCAGTGTTTGCTCGAGTCTCAATCCAGTTTTTCCCATCGCTTCTGCAATGATAGGAAGGTAAAGCCCTAGTTTGAATTCCTTGAGAATCTCAAGTCCTGCGGCATCTAATTGTCTTTTAAGTTCGCCCTCAGTCAGCAGGTTGATGTGCCCTGTGGGTATAATTGGCTCCCGGTAAATCCAGCGAACCACATCAATGATGCCGGGAAGAAAAGCAATTTTAGCGAAAATTTCCAGTGGGCTGTATCGTTGAGGGGTCGACAGGATGAGTCGGCCATCAGGCGCCAGCATCTTTTTCAGCCCGGCCAGCGCAGCAGAGGAGTCTGCTATATGTTCGATGACTTCAGTGCACAATACTAATTCAAATTCGCCAGCTGGGAGGGCAGAGTTTGTTATGTCGTCAGTGATGCATTTCAGGTTGCCCATAGATTCTGTCTGTTCCTGAGCATATTCCAAATATTGCGCCTCTATGTCGGCCGCTACGACTTCCGTGCTCAATTCACAGAGCAAAGGTAGATAACCCCCTGCACCCGGACCCACCTCAATTGAACGATCCACTGGTCTTTCAGCCGCACAGGACCGCATCGCTTCATATATCCACTCCCGCCGGCTGACATGCAGCCACATTCGAGTGGGGTTTTTGGAGGTATACAGGGTTTCCTGCAGCTCCACTAGGTCATTTTTGGATGTGCTCACGGCGAATTATCCCGCTTTCTTGTCGACAATGGCCATTCGTTTGCTGGGCAATTAGCTGCGACGTAGTTTAATCAGAGGAACCCCAAGCATGCCAGTGCATTTATCGAAAGTGCAAGCCTTCCTCCAGGTAATAGCAATGCGTTGTCAGTCACAAAAAGCCCCGTCGAAGGCCGCGCATTCGTGCTATATTGAACCCCGTCAAAATGGCCCTACTGCGGGGTGATAATAACGGGAGAACGTCAATGTCTACCCAGGAGCCTGCCGGGGACATCTTTTCTGATGCCAGAATGCGTGATCCAATCTGGGAAGGAGTGCTCCTACTGAGTAGCCTCGTATTGTTGTTTGCGTTGCTGTTCAATCACTACCAAATCGTTACTTCGCCGTACCCGATAGACTATTACGAAAGCGCAATGCCCGCGATTACGCAAACGATCGCGCAAGGTAATAACCCCTATGCGCGAGCTCAATTGCCCGAAGCGACCAACACATATACGCCGCTATACAATCTTATAGCGCTTCCATTTGCTAAGGTGTTTGGCAACACCTTGCAAGTGCACCGACTGCTGTCGGGTCTGTTTATTTTAGGGACGTGTCTACTTGTATACTGGGTGGTTTACCTGGCTTGCAGATTAAAGATTATGGCCTTGGCTGCAGCCACGTCTCTGTACGGTGTTTTACTCTACTATGCTACGCCCATAGCTAGCACCAACAGTACTGGTTTGTTTTTTTTTATAGCCTGTGTGTTATTGCCCTGGGTAGACAATTACTCAAGAAGGAGTCTCTTTTTAAGTTTGCTGTCGGGTATTTTAGCCTTTTTCGGGAAGCAGTATTTCTTGATTGGTCTAGGTTTCGTAGCGCTGCAATTATTTTTAGCAATCTCAAAAAAGATGGGAATCAACTATGCATTAGCAGGCATCGCAGTTTTAGCATCCGGTCTGATAATTGTTTTCAAGACCAGCCCATACTTTTTTGACACTACAGTGTTATTACTGCATAACGGAGGTGAAAAATACAGCAGTGACGCGCTTTTATATGAGCAGTTAAAATTCTTCTTCGAGATATATTGGCCATTGATAATCCTGGCGGTGATTGGCTTCGGTTATAGACGCTTGACTGCGCAAGCACCTGACACGCCCTCATTCAGGCCCTGGAATTACAACCTTCGAGAGCTAGATAGGCCACTCATTACTCCAGAGGTCAACTACTTCTTACTGTGCTTTGTCTGCGCTACCATCGCTATTCTAATGGTACTGGGTAAAAATATTGGCAATTACATGAGCTACCACTTTCAGCTGATGTCGCCTTTTTTAGTTCTGTATCTTTTTACCTTATATCCGAAATTACATATACCCGGGTTTGTTCTGGTGCCGTTGATACTGGTCAACTTTTATTTGGTATACGAAATACTTCCGCAGGACTTTGATGTTAATCCAGTGCCTTGGAAGAAAATAGAAAAGTATATCGACACAAATGAGAGAATTCTTGCTTCTCCCGTGGTGACCAGCCTACTCATAGATCGGGACAGGGATCTGTACCACCGGACTATGAGCTACTTTTTTCACGAAGCAGAGAAAAGGCCTGAAATCTTGGTTCGAGAGAATGAGGAAGACACGATAGGGTACATTTATGATAAATACATGAATGATTTGCACCAGAAAATCGAAACCCACTATTTCGAGGTCTTGATCCTGTCAAAGACAGATATATATTATTTTTTCGGAGCCTACCCAAACCCCCAAAATACTTTTGGGAGTTATTACCTGAACCACTACTATAAAGTAGTTGACAAGGTGCCTTTATATTTAACCGATAGATACGGCGGAGGAATAAGAGAAATGATTGTTTGGAAGCCGCGCAAAGAACATGAGATGTCCGGGTCGCGCCGTTCTTCAGGGCTTTTAGAAAAAAATTAGTTAGCAATTTTTATAATAAAGTGCTTGTCAGGTAAGTAAGTGGAAAAACGCAACCAGTTTATCGATATATTGAGGGGTCTTGCCATCGTTGGTGTGGTGATTCACCACTTATGGTTTCTGAATTATGACAGTAGATCGGTGCAAGTGGATCTATTTGGTACGACCATCTACCCAGTCATACTCAATAACGGTTGGTTGGGAGTCAATCTGTTTTTTGTTTTATCCGGCTTCGTGCTATATCGAGTCGAATTTGCGCAATCGATTCAAAGCACACTGCGGTATTACAAATTGCGAGCGTTCCGTCTTCTACCAATTTACTTTTTCTTTATCGTTGTCATTAGTGTCATGGCCAATGGCGAGGTGCCTGGAATTCAATATCTCGCTCTTCACCTTACGGGACTAAACTCTTTTTTCCCACTGTTGTGGATGCCTGCCAGCATGGCCGTATTCTGGTCTATTGGTATAGAGATTGTGTTTTCCATTCTATTACCTTTTTTGATACTAGCCGCATTGAAGGTTGGTTTTTGGCGTTTTGTAGTCACAGTGGTTGTAGGCTGCTTTTTGTATCGCGTATTTGCGGATCTATACTGGTATTTGTCTTTTCCTAACTACGACAATGCTCTCGCAAATCCTCTCAAGGACAACTTTTTTGGAAGATTGGATGATTTCGTTATTGGTATGGCGGCGGCTCAATACATCCGTGAGGGACGTCAGCCAGCTGTCGCTCTGACTCTCGTTGTGAGCGCAGGGCTGATAGTCTACTCCCTATATGGCTGGAATCATGCTTGGGCAAACCCGCGCTCGACGACGCTCACGGTACTTGTTTCCAGTTTCCATACGGCATTTGCGCTGGCTATTTTTGGTTTTATTGTATCACTAAGGGATATGACGCTATGGACAAGTCGGATTTTTTGGCCTCTCGTGCTCAGCGGTCAAATCTGCTATTCGCTCTACATCGTCCACTTCTTTCTATACAAATATGCGCCCTTTGAGCACGACTTTTCTGGCATATTGGCGTATCTCGCCGCGACCTGGTTGATCTCTATCATCACGTTCATTTATATCGAGTCGTCGGGAATTCGCAGGCTGCCGCTCTGGGTGCAGAAGTTCAGGCCGTGAACAGCCGTATAGATTCTGTATACTGTGGACTTTGGCTTTACTCGATATTCCGACAGTTGTGACTGAGCGAGACAATCAACAAATCCGTTTCTGGGTGTACTGTGCTGTCGCGTGGGTATTGGTGGGCGCGGTATTGTGGCTGGTTCCTGGTTTTGTTTGGCCAGAGTTGCGCATAGAGTTTGTTATTCCCTCGGTGTTGCTGATTGCATGGCTACAATATTTCATCGCGCAATTGATGCATGAGGCGGTACACCATCAATTCGGACGCAAACATGTCAGCTCGTTCATTGCAGCGCTTGTAACGGCTTATCCAATTGGTATCAGTAGGCTGTATCGTGACGTCCATCTAGCGCACCATCGCTATTTCACTGATCCTGTCAAAGACCTGGACTATCCGGGTTACGCAAACTTCCCTCACAGTAAAGCGCAAATGCTCCGGTGGTTGCTGTGGAATATCAGCGGTCTAGCGGCTGTGCGACAGTTTTTCTTTCAGAATCGTGAAATCAATACCGATCGTCGCACTCGAGAGCTCGTTTATGTGGCCGTGGTACAGTTTGCATTATTCGTTTTTTTCGCTTGGCATGGTGAGTGGTGGATGTATTTTGTATTTTGGATTTTGCCACTCATTACGGTGTCTAAGTCGCTCAATACGATCCGATTGATGACAGAACATGCAGACCCGGATCCCGATACGGTGGCGGTGCTCCGTGACTTTGATTGTCCCCCGATAATAAAGAATTTTCTGGGGCCTGTCGGTTTTGGTGATCATGCACGCCATCATCAGATGATGAGCGTTCCATTCGGAGAGTTGCATACAGTGGTGGTTGACTCCTATTCTGTTCAGGTACCTTACGAGCTATATCGCGGTCACCATCTGCAATTACTTTTTCGATGGTTCAAGCGTTTACCACTAACTTTTGTAGATGGCGCCTAAATGAAGCCATTCGTTTGCCAGTTGTGCCACTCTACACGCAGCGTTTTGCTAGTGGACAATATCCGTGACTGGGAGTATGGCGTGGAAGGAGAGTATAGTTACCGGCGGTGCACAAGCTGCCAGAGTGTACAGTTGCACCCGTTTCCGGATCTTGAGCTATTGAAGAAGGCCTATCCCGATGAATATCTCGCCCATGTTGACGGCCCTGAGTCCCGCGGCCTCATTTTCTCCTGGCTGTACAAGATTAATCAGTGGGCTTTTGCTCGAAAGTTGCAGAACAGGCTCCCAGACAATGCCGCTGTTTTAGATGTAGGATGTGGCAATGGCTCTCTATTGCTAGAGCTGCGAGAGTTGGGTGCCGTCGAGCTGAACGGTGTTGACTTCAGTGAGCACGCCTGTCAACTCGCAAGCAATAATGGGATAACGGCTTTTGCTGGCCTCTTCCTAGACTATCCACGCCAGAGTCAAACGCTTGATGTTATTTTCATGATGAACTATTTGGAGCATGTTGAGCACCCGGACAAGGAACTGAAGAAAACGCATGAGCTGCTCACGAAAGACGGATGGCTTATTGGTGAGTGTCCAAATTTCGACGCGATTGATCGTCAAATTTTCTCTCGATTTTGGGGAGGCAATCATGTGCCCCGTCATACCTTTCAATATGGCACTGCGCGGATTCGAGAAATGCTGAAGACTGCAGGGTTCTCGGAAATCATCATCCGACAGGAAATGAATCCATCGGTTCTGCTCATTTCTATCCAGAACTGGTTCCAACGAGACTGTGTGGACCTTGCAAATAACCCTAATCTCGAGCGCGGTAGAATGAAGGGCTTTCCTTTAGGGATGCTATTATTATTACCTATCAATGTGCTTTTCGTTCTGATGGGTCGCTCTGGCATCATGCGATTTTATGCGAAAAAGTAGTTTTCCGGCGATGGGTTCGACGCGGGGACATCATCTGCCGCAGAGTCCTGCCTCAAGTCGAGCTGACGAGATTGCTGTGCATCAGAGTGCAAGAAATTCTACGTCTTGAACAGTCTCAGGAAAGTAGTCGTCTGATGGTAGTGGCGGCATAGGCTGCTTTTCGGTGATGTCCTGCCATTCAAGTACACTAAAATAATGGCGAATATTCTGTACTAAGGTAACGGCCTCTTGTCCGCGGGCATAACCGAAGCGTGTGTTTTTGTAGTACTTCGACTGCTGTAATAGTGGTAGGCGCTTCTCCACGTCCTGCCACAGGTCCGGATTGCCACCCTGACGTTCGGTGAGCGCCCGCGCGTCATAAAGGTGGCCTATCCCGACGTTGTAGGCTGCCAGTGCCATCCAGGTGCGGTCAGGTTGTTTGATGTTTTTCGGAAGCCGTCGCATTAATTCCTTTAGGTAGCGAGCACCGCCGCGCAGGCTCTGTTCTGCATCGAGCCTGTTTTCTACGCCGAGTTCCCGCGCTGTGGGTAGAGTAAGCATCATCATGCCCCGCACCCCTGTAGGGGATGTTGCCTTCGGATTCCACTGGGACTCCTGATAGGCAAGGGCTGCCAGCAGATGCCAATCAATCTGATAGTCTTTTGCAACCTGCTTGATCAGTGCCTTGTAGGCGGGCAGTTTATGGCTCATGGCCCGATCAAAGGTAAACGCGTTCATGCGAGTGATGCCATCTGTATGACCCAGGTGTTGGTCGCGCAATCGTTCCAATGTGCCGTCAGATTGCAGTTGCAGGAAAAAGTTGTTGATAGCTCCAAGCAGATTCTCATTATCCTTGTCGGGAGGGAGATACCAAACCATGTCCTGCTCTTCTCCAAGATCGAATGCGACACTCTGCCGCGGGAAGAGGCTCTGTTGTACAGCAAACTCATTGGAATCTACAACGACGATGTCTGTTTCCTGTTGTTTCAACAAATCTAAAAGATGCAGAGTATCTGCCTCATCGACCTCTATCCAGGCAAGATTAGGGGCCTGGATGCGTTGAATTTCTCGCAATAGTTCCGCGTGACTGGATCCTTTCAGCACCGCGAGACTCATGTCCTGCATATCGAAGATGCTGCGTGGGCGAAACTGCCCGGCGACATAAATAACCTGTGGCGTCATCCGGTAGTAAGCATCTGTGGCGGGGAAAGTGTCGACGCGTTGATCTGTCAGCGTTAGCCCCGCCGCCGCGATATCGGCTTCATTGCGTTCTAATTGTTGAAAAATGTCAGGTAGGCTGAATACCGTTTCCAGGCGTAAAGTGACGCCTAGCTCCTTAGCCAGAAGTTCCGTCAGAGCATACTCGAAACCAGTAGGGCCATTCTTACCCAGGTAGTAGGTAGTGGGACTGTTTCGGCTGACCACCACCAGCTCGCCTCTGGCCTGTATTTCGGCGAGGGAATCGTACTTTTCGCAAGCACCCAGCCCAATGAGCAGCATTGCAGCGATTAGCGTCCTGTAAAACGTCATAGCGAGATTCTAGCGCTAGCAGATGATAGGGCCATTGTCACAAATACCCTTGTAATCAGACCATTTTCGGCTAACGGATACCGATGAATTACAGTACAATAGCGCCTCCTTGAAATAGTGTGGTGGAGCCTCCCACAGTATGCTAATTCTGCGCGGCGCCCCGGCCTTGTCTCAATTCCGTCTGGACAAATTGGCGCAGAAGTTATCCAGCATCAACCCAGATTGTAGACTTTTGCACAGCGAGTTTGTGCATTTCGCCAGTTTGCGTAACCCATTGGACGCGTCACGGCATGAGTTGTTGAGTCGTCTTCTCGAGTATGGTCCTGTTTCTGCCGACGATGAGTTCAGTGGACCATCTGAATGTAGCGTTTTGCTGGTCGTACCCCGTCCGGGCACCATTTCCCCTTGGTCAAGTAAGGCTACGAATATTGCACGCAATTGCGGCCTACATGACGTCCATCGTTTAGAACGCGGTATTGCCTGGTATATTACATCGACCGCGCGTCTCGACGACACCACACGGATGGCCATTGAGGACCTCTTCCACGATCGCATGACCGAGGCGGTGTTGTCTTCCCTGGATGCGGCACAGGGGTTGTTTGGTCGCGCAGAGCCCTTTCCGATGACTACAGTGGATATCCTCGGAGGGGGGCGCACGGCATTGGTTGAAGCGGATAGCCGTTTCGGTCTCGCTCTCGCGCAGGATGAGATCGATTATCTGGTCGAAAGTTTTGGAGGACTGGGGCGAAACCCCAGCGATGTCGAGCTCATGATGTTCGCCCAGGCTAACTCTGAGCATTGTCGTCACAAGATCTTTAATGCCAGTTGGACCGTCGATGGTGTTGCTCAGGATCACTCGCTCTTTGGCATGATTCGCAATACCTACGCGCAGCGTGGTGACAATGTGTTATCGGCTTATGCCGATAATGCTGCCGTGGTCGCGGGGCCGATCGCGGGGCGTTTCTTCCCGGACCCGGATTCCCGGATCTATGGTGTAAAACGGGAGCCGGTTCACCTGTTGATGAAGGTGGAGACGCACAACCACCCGACAGCAATCGCGCCCTACGCGGGTGCTGGCACCGGTTCCGGAGGTGAGATACGTGATGAGGGCGCGGTAGGCCGCGGGTCCAAACCGAAGGCTGGGCTCTGCGGTTTTTCTGTTTCCAACCTGAATATAGACGGCTTTGTCCAGCCCTGGGAGACGGACTACGGGAAACCGGACCGTATCGTCAGTGCCCTGGATATCATGCTCGAAGGTCCGATCGGCGCCGCCGCTTTTAACAATGAGTTTGGCCGTCCGAATTTATGCGGCTATTTCAGAACCTGGCAACAGGAAGTTCTGGGCGGCGGCGGTCGAGAGGTGCGTGGCTACCATAAACCCATCATGATTGCTGGAGGGTACGGTAATGTTCGTCCCGCCCATGTGGATAAGGGTGAGTACGGCCCTGGGGCAAAACTGATCGTACTGGGTGGACCTGCCATGCTGATTGGACTGGGCGGCGGGGCAGCCTCTTCGATGAACAGCGGACAAAGCCATGCGGATCTGGATTTCGCGTCTGTGCAGCGGCAGAACCCAGAGATGCAAAGACGTTGCCAGGAGGTGATTGATCGCTGCTGGCAAATGGGAGATAACAATCCGATTGCTTTCATTCACGACGTTGGTGCAGGTGGTTTGTCCAATGCCTTACCGGAGTTGGTCAAAGATGGCAATCGTGGTGGACGGTTTGAGCTACGCAATGTACCCAGTGATGACCCGGGGATGTCACCCCTGGAAATTTGGTGTAACGAGTCCCAGGAGCGTTATGTTCTGGCGGTAGAGATGGAGGACATGTTGTGCTTCGAAGCTATTTGCCGCCGAGAGCGTTGCCCGTTCGCGGTGGTGGGTGAGGCGACTGCGGAAAAGCATCTCATTTTGACGGACAACTTTTTCGATAATGTGCCTGTTGATATACCGATCTCCATATTGTTTGGCAAAGCGCCGCGTATGAGCCGCGAGTTTCGGCGGCAAGCGCTACCGCATCCTGATCTGCAACTCGATATAGCTTGCGAGGAAGCACTTGAACGCGTTTTACATGTGCCAAGTGTTGCCAGCAAACATTTTCTTATCACGATTGGCGATCGCACGGTCACGGGTATGGTGGTCCGCGATCAGATGGTTGGGCCCTGGCAAGTACCAGTGGCCGACTGCGCGGTGACAACTGTTTCCTATGACAGCTTTGTCGGCGAGGCCATGGCTATGGGTGAGCGCACGCCATTGGCGTTGATTGACGGTCCTGCCTCGGGACGCATGGCGGTGGCCGAGGCCATCACTAATATCGCGTCGGCAGCTGTCGGAGACATGAAGAATATAAAATTGTCCGCCAATTGGATGTGTGCTGCCGGTCACGGTTTGGAAGATCAGGTTCTGTTCGACACTGTTCAAGCGCTAGGTTTAGAATTTTGCCCACAACTGGGGATCACTATTCCTGTGGGTAAGGACTCCATGTCCATGCGTACAGCCTGGCGTGATGGATCTGAGCACAAGGCGGTCACCGCCCCGATGTCGCTGGTGGTGTCTGCTTTCACGCCCGTGACAGATGTGCGCCTTTGCGTCACCCCGCAGCTTGACCACGCGAAGGATGCGATGCTTCTGCTCCTGGATCTTGGCCGCGGCGCGAATCGTCTTGGGGCATCTGCTCTGGCACAGGCTTGCGGACAATATGGTAATACGGTCCCAGACATAGATCGGGTGGATGATCTTAAAGGGCTATTCACCCTTGTACAGGAGCTAATCAGTCGAGGTGACATCCTGGCCTACCATGATCGCTCTGACGGTGGCTTGTTGATCACGCTATTGGAAATGGCCTTCGCCGGTCGCTGCGGATTGCAACTGGATCTGTCCACAGTGCCCGGTGGCGCGCTCGAAAAGCTGTTCAATGAGGAGGCTGGGGTTGTGCTCCAGGTTGAGTCCAGTGTGCTGCCTGCACTGACCGCAAGGGCTGCGGAACTTGGTTTGACAGATTGCCTGCACGTGATCGGCAAAGCGGTCGAAGGTGACGCGGTAGCGATAAAGGATGCCGCGGGCGAACTGATCAGCGATAGACGTTCGAGACTGCAACAACTATGGTCTCGCACCAGCTATGAAATTCAGTCTCTGCGTGATAATCCTGACTGCGCAAAAGAAGAGCACGAGCGAATCGCGGCAACGGATCCTGGCCTTTCTGCGTCGCTGAGCTTTGACCTAGCAAAGAATATCAGTGCACCTTATATCGCCACCGGTGTCCGGCCCACCGTGGCGGTGCTGCGCGAGCAGGGTGTCAACGGGCACGTCGAAATGGCAGCTGCGTTCTACCGCGCGGGTTTCGACCCGGTCGATGTGCATATGAGCGACATACTTGGCGGTGCTGTTGACTTGTTGGGATTCAGGGGCCTTGTTGCCTGTGGAGGTTTTTCTTATGGGGATGTGCT